>JAJYQZ010000217.1 GCA_021794335.1 bacterium | reverse complement strand
TACCTTTAGATATCGAAACGAATAAAGAAGCTAAACTCGTCGAACTCGTTTCTGATAATAAAGCAAAAGGCCGAAAGGTTCTCGTATATTGCGAATTTACCAATATTAGAGACCTGCAACCGAGAATTAAATCTAAATTGGAAGAATACGGTTATACGGCGGTTGTGTTGCCGGCTAAAGTAAAGCCCGAAAAAAGAGAGCAGTGGATTACGGATAACACTAAAGGCGCCGATGTATTAATTTGCAATCCGAGATTGGTTTCCACCGGATTAGACCTGTATGATTTTCCGACTATCGTCTTTTACCAGACGAGCTATTCGGTTTATTTATTAAGACAGGCGAGCCGCAGAAGCTGGAGAATCGGACAGACTCAACCGGTAGAGGTTCATTTTTTGACCAATCAGGCGACCATTCAGGAAACGGCGATGCGTTTGATAGCGGACAAAATGGTAAGCTCTCAGATATTCGAAGGAGAATTGCCGGAAGGCGGACTCGAAGAACTATCAGCCGTGGAAGAAAAGTCGTTTATTAAACAGCTTGCCGAAAGCCTTAACGACGATAAAGCCATTATAGGATCTTTAGAAGCGTTATGGAAAAACAAAATGCAAAACGACGTAGAATCCGACGACTTTATAGAAATCGAAGCAAATCCGGTTAAAGAAGAAACGGCGACGCAAACCGTTAAAACCGAAACCGTCCATGAGATTAAATCTAACAAAGGCGGCAAGGAAAGGTTTGTTTATACCGTCGTTTCGACCGTTAAGCTGTATCATGACAAAGCGGCGAGCTTTACCGTAAACAATCAGATGTATTTGATGAAGAACGGCAAGGTTTACAAGGTGTCAGGAAAACCAAACGACATGAGTAAATTTTATGCGGGAAAATATGTTTGGAAAGTAAGCAAAAAAACAGGCAATAAATTCGCCGAATGCCGTATCAACGACGGCAACGTTATTTACGTCGGCAAAAAAGATACGGGCGAGTTTATAGCTTTAAGGATAACCAAAACGCAAATAGCCGCATAATTAATTTATAATTCTCCGCAAGGTTTAGTTTATAAGCTTTGCGGAGTTTTTATTAAAAAAAACTTTTAAAATAAAGGAGAAAAATATGAACTTATTAGATTTATTAAAAGGCAAGAATATTAAATTTAAAGTAATAAAAAAAAGCATTGTAGGAGAGATAATTAAAATTAATAAGTTATTAGAATTTGATTATCAGTATTTTTTAAAAATTAAAGAATTTGAAACAAATAAAATTTTTAAAATTTATACTGAAAATGCTTTAAAAAAAATGCAATATATTTATTTCAAAAATTATTATGTAAAAGGCGCAAGTATAGCGATATTTTACTTTGAAGAAGAAAAAGAAAATAATAAAATTTTTAGTAATGATTATTTTATTACTTGTTTGCACTTTTAGCATAATTAGCTCCTAACCTAACTAACCTTATCCGGTTATGTTAAGTTAGGAGTTTTTTTTGTCTTTTTTTCTTGACATAAAACTAAACTTGTTATATTAATAATACAAACAATATAAATAAAAGGATATTAATTTTGTGGAAAATATTGCTTCGATACCCGAAGAATACTTAGAAGAATTATGCGAAAAATACAATATAGATTTTAAAACGGCTTTAATTTGCATGAATAACGCTATTCAAAGCTACTTTAAAAATACGGCCGTATTAACGACCGAAATTGACGGAAATGTCGATATGACGGTTTATAGGCTTAATGATTTAAAAAAATTAGATTTAACCGTTGCGGGCGAAGACAAGGTTAGGCGAATATCTAAACTGTTTAAGTATTATCTTAACATAGCAAAATACAAATCGCTTTATAGCGGCTATAAACACTTAGCCGGCAAACTCGTCTTCGGAAATATCGTTTCTAAAAACTCTTATGGATATATCGTAGAAATAGACAGAGACTATCTTTTTAACATTCCTGCGGGAACGGAAACCTTATATCCTATAAAATTTCAGCCTATTTCCGAAAGAAACGCTTATAAAGGCGGAGACTATCTCGCTTTTATTATTAATAGCATTGAAAGAATTTCAAACGGCAATATGAGGTTAGTATTGTCGAGAACGAGCGTTAATCTTACAGCCCGCATTATAGAAAACGAACTTAAAATAAGCGGAGTTAAAACCGTTATGCGTTTGCCCGGAGTAATAACCAAACTCAAGACCGAATTAAACATACCGCAAAAAACCATAGATTACGCACGAGAACTTTTACGAGGAGAAAAAATTTATGTTGCAAAAACTATTTCAAAAGAAAAATGAAATAAAAAATAATCCCGAAACGGTAATAGGCATAGGCGTCGATTTGCAGGCTAAAGAAAAAAAACTGACGAATATCGTCCTGCCGGACTCGGCGAGAAAAGGGCAGTTTTGGTGTTTCGGCACGAATAGGGTCGGAAAGGCGCAAAGTTTGGATTCTTTGGTTCATACGCCGGACGGTTGGAAAAGAATGGGAGACATTAAGAAAGGCGACGTTGTTTCTGCTCCCGATAATAAGACGGCTACCGTAATAGAGGTATTTCCGCAAGGAGTATTGCCGCTTTATAAACTTACTCTTGAAGACGGCAGGACGACAGAGGCGAGCGGCGATCATTTATGGGAAGCTTATATAGGCTATTCAAAGAAAAAGAAAAAAAGAATTGTTACTACCGCTTTATTAAGACGCATAATTCAGACCAAAAAAGTTTTTATTCAAGTCTATAATCCGTCAAAGAAATACGAAAAAATAAAACTTATCGCAGTTAAATCTATAGAATTTAGCCGATACGCCGAAGCCCAGTGCATATTGCTCGATTCCGAAAATCATTTATATATTACGGATAATTACATCGTAACGCATAATACGAGAGTAATGGAAAATATGATAGAGCAGGACATTAAAAAAGGATATTCCGTAGTCGTAATTGACCCTAAAGGCGATATCGAACTATTTAATAAAATTATTCAGACGGCGGCGATGGCGAAGAGGCTCGACGATATATCTTTTATTACTCCTATTTTTCCGGAATATTCCGCCGTTATTAATCCGCTTTCGTCTTATTATATGCCGGAAGAGATAGTAGGGCATATCGTCTCGGGAGTCGAAACCGGCAAAGAACCTTATTTCTTTAACGTCGCTTACGAGATTTCTCTCGTTTTAGTTCAGTCTTTGGAGTTAATAGCCCACTCTCAAGGGAAAGAACCCGATTTTAATCTTTTAAAGATTAAAAATTATATATCGAGAGAAGAACTCGAAAAATTAAAAGCCCAGGAACTCGATAAATTGACGCAAAGAAACATAGAATACGCTTATCAGTATTCTATGGATTTACAAAAGATTTTAGACTCTCCGCAGGACTATTATTCAAAAGTATCATCTTCTTTAAGGGTCGCCTTAACAGAACTTACTTCCGGCAATATAGGAAAAATAATAGGACAGGCTGACGAAAACAGGTTTATCAAAAGGCTTCAGGAAGGAAAGCCGGTTATTTTAATAGCGCATTTGGGCTCGCTTTTAACGAGAAAGGCGGCGTCCACTCTCGGCAAGGTTTTGATATCCATGATACAGAGTTTTATCGGAAGGGTATTTTCGTCAGGCAGAGTGTTAAATCCGCCGCTTTGCATTTATATCGACGAAGCTCAGAGCACCTTATATCCGGGCATAGACGATCTGTTCGCAAAAGCCGGCGGAGCTGGCGTCTGGATTCACGGTTTTTGCCAATCCGTCAATCAGATGTATGCGGCTATCGGTCAGGATTATACCAAAACCATACTCGATAATACCAATTCTAAATTTTTTATGAGAGTGCCGGACTACGACACGGCTCATTACATATCCGGACAGTTCGGAACGGTAAGAAAGTTTTCTCCGATATTGTCGGTAGGCGGAGGTATTTCTACCAGAGAAGAAGAACTGCCTTTGGTAAGGGAAGAAGATATTTTAAGGCTTCAGCCGAGGCAGTTTTATTTTACGTCGTATCACGGAACATTTAAAGGCAAGACGAAAGATACGTCGGAACTATTCGTCAACGTGGAATTTCCGAGCGTTCATTTTACGGATAATAAAGAAAAAGAGGAGGATGCATAATAATGTCGTATATTTTTATAATTATTTTATGGATAGCGGCTTTATATTTAATTAACGTATTTTATAAAAAGAAAAAAGCCGTTCCTACGCTTAAAACGCCGAAACATAGCGAAAAAGACAAGGAGACGGTTAAAATAACCCTTGCGGAGTTATCTACGTTATGGGAAAGGCGTTCAAATAAAAAATACAGTTTAAAAATAGACGAACTCGTTCCTCTTTACAAACAGCCGGTCTTAAAACCGGACGTGATAGATTTGACGCTTAAACATAAAAGGCTTGAGGATTTTTATAACAAATACATTAAAGGCAACGGAAGTTTTACGGAAAATTTAATGCTCTTCGTAGTGGAACTCGTCAAGTTTATCGACGAAAAAGGCGACTGCCCGTCGGTAGTCAAGGTTTCCAAATTAGACAGTTCCAAAAGGGAATTCGCTTTATTGTCGCAAGTTTCTTTAATAGAGCATTCTTTAGACGTAGCGGAAGAGATGATTAAATTGTACACGTCTCCTTTAGCCGTGCCGGACGCCATAGCCGTTTCTTTATCGCACGATTTGGGTAAAATTCCGGATTTTCAGGGAGATTTTTATTCGACCGGCGATCATCCCGAGTTATCCGCCCGCATTATAAGAAACGAACTTTTATCCTTTAAAAATCTTGACGAAGCTCAGCAAAACGAGATATTAGACGCTATTATAATGCACCATAAAGCTCCCAAAGCCGAGCTTGGAAAAACTTTGATACAAGCGGATCAGGCTGCGAGGAAAAAAGAGGTTCAGGATATCGAGGATAAAAAATACTTGGAAAGCAAAAGCGGTATGAAAGCGGAAAACTTAAAGCAAGCGGTAAAACAAGAAGAGCCGGCTCAAGAACTTGAAGAACAATCCGCTAAAGAAACGAAAAGCGTTTACGACGTTAATCAGGATAAGCCAGCTTACGTCAAACCGGATTATATAGATTTGTCGTGGTTTTCCACCGACGATTTTATATCAAGGCTCAAGCCGGCTATTAATAAAATAGAAGAAGGAAACAGATTTAACGCTTTTTCGATGTCTAACGGCTACGTTTACTTTATGACCGGATTTTTAACCGATACCGCCGTAGAAATGGGTCTTGAAGCAGGAGATAATTATTCTCAGGCGGTTAAATTTGAAACGGATCCTCAGGCGAGGAAAAAATTAGGACATACGCTTTTAAACGCCGTCATAAATATCTTAAGGGAAAGAAATATGATACCGGAGAACCTTTGCGGAAAGAAATATTTCGGAAATAAGTTTATCGTTAAATATAAAGAACCGGTATCGGACAAGACGGAGCAAACGGCTTTTTACACGCCGTTTTTATCTAGCGTTTTTACGGATCTGGTTTCCGAACTCGAAAAAGACAAGCCGGATATTATTAAAAATATCCAGTCCGTAGAAAAAGCTCCGTTTTCTAAAGTATCTTGACTTTTAATAAACAAACTTATTATAATAACAATACTACTATGATTAAAAAGATTATAGCGATGACGCTTTTAGCGATTTTATTAATTCCGTCGGTCGCCAACGCCGATTTGGCGTATTGTTTTAATCAAGCCGCTAATTTTTATAAAGTTCCTCAGGACATTCTTATGGCTATAGCCGACGTTGAAAGCGGATTTAATCCTTACGCCATAGATGTTGAAGGCACGCCCTATTTTCCGAACAATTATTCGGGAGCTTTAAATATAGTGGATAAATATAGCAATTTATCGATAGATATCGGAATTATGCAGGTAAATTCCTTTTGGTTTAATAAACTGCATTATCCATTGAAATACGGGCTTAGACCATGCGACGATGTCTATCTCGGAGCTTACGTCCTTTCGAGAAAGATAGCCAGATACGGCTATAACTGGAGAGGAATAGCGGCGTATCATTCCGCAGATTACAGGGCGGGACTAATTTACGCCAATAAAGTTTATGCGGTATTAAGGCAAATGGGAGGCAGCAATGGATAACGGGTTAATAATAGAATTGCCGATTATATCGCCATCGCTTAATGAATTTTATGCTAATAAAAATCCTTTCTGGAGAAGTCAAATAGTTAAGAAAATAAAGCGGGACGTTCAATATATATTATTGTCTCAAAATATCAGACAAGGGAGTTATCCATTTAAAGATAATACCGTCAGTATTACTGCTATTATCTGTTTTGCAGATAATAGGCACAGAGACGTTGATAATTATTTTCCAAAACCTATAATAGACGCCCTAAAAGGTTTTGTAATTATTAATGACGATGAAAGATATATTTCATCTTGCTCCGTCAGAATTAAACTAAATTGCAAAGAAAATAAAACGATATTGATAATTAAAAATACGGCGGGATAGAGCAGAGGTAGCTTGCGGGTTTCATAAGCCTGAGGTCGCCGGTTCAAATCCGGCTCCCGCCCCCATTAACAATATGAAATTAAAAACTCATAATCTATTTAGCATAGGCGTTCTTACGGCTATCGGTTCTTTATTTATAAATCCCGCTGATTCTTTAATCTCTGCGGGGATACTATCTATAACAGGCAATACGATTATAGACAGTTTCGGTCATAAGATGAAAGTAATCAGGCTTCCGAACAATAAAAAAATAAAGAAGCCTATTAGAACTTACAAGACGCATAGCTCGTTAAGAGCTTTAATTTACGGCTTTTTGCCCGCAATAGCGTTATTTTTTTTAGCGGTTTATTTAATTCATATGACAAGCATACCTTATAGATTTTATAAATTTATTCCACGATATGCGCCGTATTGGGTATTATTGCAAGGTTTATTCGTAGGCGAGTTGCATTTATTAATGGATATTATCACAGAAGGCGGAATATTCGTTAAAAAGGACGGCAAGTTTGGGCGGTTTGCTCTTGCTCATATAAAATACGACGACATTTTTTGGAATACGCTTTTTCAAATAGTTGGAATAGCGTTTATAATTTTAACTTTTTACCATTTTGGAGGATATCATGGATTTAGTTATCGTTGAATCGCCGCATAAAGCGCAGACTATTAATAAAATATTGGGTTCAGGTTATACAGTCAAGGCTTCCGTAGGGCATATAAGGGATTTAAATCCTAAAGAATTAAACGTCGATTTGGAAACGTTAAAACCGAAATATTCTATTATTCCGGATAAACGTAAAATAATAGACGAACTTAAAAATCTTTCTGAAAAAGCCGGCAGCATTATCATAGCGAGCGATCCAGACCGAGAAGGCGAGGCTATCGGCTGGCATTTAACTAAAGCTTTAAACTTGAAAAACTATAAAAGAGCGGAGTTTCACGAGATAACGGAGAAAGGAATAAAAGACGGTCTTAAAAATTTAAGGACTTTGGATATGAATTTAGTTTCGGCGCAGGAAGCCCGCAGGGTATTAGATAGACTTATAGGATACGGTTTATCGCCGGATTTAAGAAAAGCTATAAACGAAGCCAAGTCGGCCGGCAGGGTGCAGACAGCGGCATTAAGGATTATAGTAGAAAGAGAAAAAGAAATTAAAAATTTTATTCCCGAAGACAGATATGCCGTAGAGCTTAATTTAGACCAAAAGGACAATAAATTTACTGCGACAGTCGTTAGAAAAGACTCAGATGAAAAAAATACTTTATCAGAAATTAAAGATAAATCCCTTGCCGAAAAAATCGTCCAATATCTAACAGGCAAACCAGCCGAGATAACCGAGATTAAGCATAAAGACGTTAAAAGGAATCCGCCCGCTCCCTTTACGACTTCCACTTATCAGCAGGCGGTAAATTCAATGCTGGGTATTTCGAGCGAAGATGCTATGAAGTTAGCGCAAAAGCTTTACGAAGAAGGTTATATTACTTATATGAGGACGGATAGCGTAAGATTATCGGACGAAGCCGTAGGTATGGCTAAAAGCTATATAATTTCTAAATTCGGCGATAAATATTTTGAAAACCGCGAGTATAAAAATAAAGACGGCTCTCAAGACGCCCACGAAGCGATAAGACCGGCGGATGTTAATAAACCTACTAAAGACTTATCAAATGACGAAATAAAGGTTTATAACTTAATTCTTAACCGTTTTATAGCGTCACAGATGTCTTCCGCCATATACGACCAGATCGTTATTACGGTAAAAATAGGCGGAGTTATAGCGGAAGCCCATGCGAGCGTAATGAAATTTAAAGGATACAAATCGGTTTACAACGACGAAGAAAAAGGCGAAGAAAGCGTTTTATCCGGCATAGAAAAAGGAAAAGCCGATGTCTTGGGTATAAATCTTAAGAATTGGAAAACGAAACCGCCGGCAAGGTTTACGGAAAGTTCTATCATAAAAGAACTGGAAGATAAAGGCATCGGCAGACCGTCCACCTATGCCCAGACTATTAAAAACCTAAAAATGAGAGCGTATAAATCAAAATCCGGCAAGATAGTCAAGATAGAGCCATATTATATCGCCGTTAAAAATAAACAAATAATACCGACCGAACTCGGCATTAAAGCAGTAGAATATCTTACTTCAAAATTCGATAAACTTTTCGATATTAATTACACGGCTTTAATGGAAGAAAAACTTGATGAAATAGCGAAAGGCAAACTTACCTATAAAGACGTCGTAAAAGAAATTTACGAAAACCTTAAAAGCCATAATATCGATTTTACGTTAGGAGATTACGTTCCGTCGGTTAAGCAGATAGAATACGCCGAAAGGATAGCCAAAGAGCGGGGTATAGCGTTGCCGGAAGGGTATATAACTAATGGCAAGATATGTTCGGAATTTATAGAAAATAATAAATCAGTGCCGAAGGCGAGCGAAAAACAGATTAAATTAGCTGAAAAACTTGCGAAGGAGCAGGGTTTAACACTACCCGAAGGATATAAAGAAAATATCGAAATATGTTCCAAATTTATCGATAAGGCATTTAAAACGCAGCCGGCGTATAAACCGAGCGATAAGCAAATATCTTTTGCGGAGAAGTTAGCGGAAGAAAAAGAAATAAAACTTCCGAAGGATTATAAAGATAACGCAAAGATATGCAAGGAGTTTATAGATAAGGCGATGAAGAAGAAAATAAAAAAGTTGTAGCAAAATTATAAATTATTTAATTAGCAAGTTTTTTTCCTACCCATATCGCTGCACTTACTACTGCGCCAACGAATAATATGCCAATAGAACCATAACCAAGAGCCGTGTAAAAATAGGCAGTTTTTTTATATCCGCACGAATCAAGCACTTGACCTACTAAAATATCTTCAATGTCTTTTGGTAGATTAAAAATACCATAAAAAGAAAATGCCATGCCCATAAATTCATTTTCAATGAATTTAATGATAGTTTCTTTCTCTTTCCCTTTTTCGGATTGGTTAAAAAGATAGCATGCTCTATTTTGAATATCTCGACGATTATTTAAAAAATTCGTAACATATGATTCACCGCCAATTCTAACATTATTGAAAAACGATTCTACATAATTATTTGGATAATAATAACTGTTTACATACATACTGCAATCATTTATGGAATGCATAATTAACCTCTGTATTATAATTTTGCTATATATTGTTATATTGTTTTAAAACATTTCTATATATAGTTAATTATAAAATCAACAGGCAAGAATGTCAAGAACTATTTTATTACTGATATTTTTTACGGTGTTTATTTCTAATAAAATGTAAAGAATACTATTTCATAAAGCGATAAATATTGAGAATTAAAGTAAAAAAACTTAAAATAGTTGACTATATTGTTTAATGGCGGTATAAATAAAAATAAGAATAGTAGTTAAAGTTAAGAAAATAATTTTTATTATGAGGAGGCTATTAACATGGGCTTATTCAGTTGGTTAGGCGGATTGTTTGATGACGATAACGGAAGCATGGATACCGACACGACGATTAATCCGGCTTCCGGATTGCCGATGATTAGCGGAGATACGAGCGGCGTCGATGTAGACGGTAATCCTTACGGTATGGACGACTCGGATGATTTTAATAATAACAGCGATAGTTTTATAAATTCGGACAGCGATTTCGGGAGTAGCGATATGTTTAGCAACAACAGCGATTTCTGCAACGATAGCTTTTCTAACGATAGTTTTAGCAGTTTCGGCAACAACGATACCTTTGGTAGCGGCAGCTCCGGTTTTGGCGATGACTTTTAGCTCTGATCCCAGTATTATTTGCTTGTTTTATCAGTATCTATACATAAGGTTATATCATGCCAGACTGACACGAAATTTTAAACGTCTCAATTCAAATCAATTTACCTTCAATTTTAGGTTTTCTTGGATTTTTTATTTTTAGCAGACCCATGTCCTGTATGTTCAGACAATGGTTCTTCTATTTTTTTAACGATAGAATTTGTATTTTTATCTCTAAAAATTTCTATATATTTATCATCTTTTCTATCTATATATCTAAGTCTATGATACCATTGCTTATCATTTCTATAGAATTCATCTCCGCTTTTAATATTAATATTCTTAGGTCTAGATTTCATATGCACATCATCATGCAACACGACTTTATCAGAAAAAACTAATGTTGCAGTAAATGTTTTATTTCCGCATTCTTCGCATGTTTCCGGCTTATAATCACTTTTTATTAATTTTCCACACTTATCACATTTAAATTCCATTTAAGTATCCTCTGTATTTATCAAGTTTTATTTATTGAAAATAAAAATTTACAGGATTATTATATCAGCAAAGACAGTGAGAATAAAAATACGCTTAGATAAGGCAAAATTTAACATCAATCTGTCTTTTAAGTTTCATTATCTTTTTCAAATTTTCAATAACTTATAAAATCAGGAGAATAATATCAATAACTTTTAAAATATACCTCAGTTTTCTATATCAAATGTAATATAATTATCTTTTTCACTGTAAACGATTTTACAACAGTCATAAACATAATTAATACGTTATCTGTTTATGAACACTTTCGCTCATTTTAGTATAAGATTCCGAAACTGCTTCACAGAATTCATAACCGTAATCTACTCCATTTTCCTCAATAAATTTAAATTCATCACAATGGTTACTACTTATAGCTTCATCCTTATCGTCAAAAAATTTTGCGATTATTGACACGCACTTATTGATACTGCTAATTATTTCTTTATTGTTTTGGAATAAATAATTATATTTACCGAGAAATTCGTTTAAATATTTTTCATGTTTCTCAAAATAAAAGACGATATCAGTCATATAGGCATCAGTCTTACAATCGTTCATAGTGAATCTTGGCGATAAATTAAAATAGAATCTCTGAAATGACGTAAGTGCTTCTTTTTGTTCATTAAATAAGCCGGTTGATTTTTCCAATTTGGTTTTTAATTTTAAAATATACTTCTGTACATATATCCCGCTAATAATTGGACTTATTATAATTGAAGCTAAGAAAGTAATAATTAGATATATTTTATGCATAATTTTAATTTATTTACTATTAATTACGTATTTATGACTATTTATGACTATTTATGACTATTTATGACTATTTATGACTATTTATGACTAACTGGATGTGTTAATCATATTTTTTTATATAATAATATCATTAGTTAATTTTGTTGCATATTTAAAACTGCATTAAAATATTATTCATGGATAGTCTTTACTAATACCATTTCCAAAACGAAAATCTCGCTCAGTGCGAATTTCCATAAATTTCTTTAATCCAGGATATAATTCTTTTTTTTGATTATCTTTATATTCAAATTTAAAAGTATAATATTGCATATTGTCTATAAAAGGACCAATTTCCACAAGCAACATTCCTTCTTTAATACGAAATGACGATAAAATATTTTCTCTTACTTTATCGATTATATGATTTGCTGCTCTTGTTAATTCCATTGTCAAATCATGAATTAATTTTACATGATAATCATATTTTGTGAATAATCTATTAGATTCTTCAGGCTTACACCAATTTGCTTTATAAAACTGGTTAGTACGATAAAATCCTTCGTTTTGTTTTAATTCCTTATTTTTACCAAAAGCATTTGCTAAATCATCTATAGGTTTGGTAATTATTGACTTATACGCGGTACTTGGAACAAAATCAGCATATTTATTAAAAACTTTTAATAAATCATTTAAAACATTTGTAAAATTTTCTAATGATATTTTGATTTCAGGATAATAACAAAACCATGTGCGACCCAACATGAATTTAGTTAAATATATTAACTTATCGTATTGGCTTAAAGATATTGTAGGAATAGGCATAAATAAATTTGATATCCATAACATCCAATTGTCAAAATTTGCCAATCTTATGAATTCATCGATATAATAAGCGTAATTTTCCGCAGCCTCTTCCTTTTTATTATCATATTCCAGCGTTTCGCTAACCCATTTTTCATGTTTATTTTTTAATTCTATAAGCTTTTCAACTGTATAAATATCAGGATTATCATCAACGATTTTATGGCAATTACTGCATAGCAAAATCAAATTGCTATATTCATCCCTATCTTTCTCTGGTAGATCTGCTTCTCCTCGAGGACCATTTCCTTTAATAGCTACAATATGGTCCATAGTTCCTATTACTGAATCTCCGCCAGTTTCCTCATGATTAATTATAAGATTCATGCGACATTCCGGTAGCGCACATAAGTTCCCTGAACGCCCCCATAACATTTTAAGTGTTTTTGCAGAATAGTTTCTATTCATATGATACTTTTATAATTGGCATCGCGGTAATTAATTAATCCATTGTTAAATTCAAAATGATCTTTTTATAATCCTTTTTTGCATAGTTGTTTTTTTATTATAAATTCATAATTAATCTTAGCATTTTTTCTATATTTTTGATAACAATATTAGCATCATGCTTTTGGGTTTTTCCCAGTTATATTTTCTAATAACGGTATGAGCCGGTCTTCCAAATTACTCGCATCTTCATATAACATTATATTATATCCGCTAAGATCAAAAAAACGGTCTTTTATTTCATTTATTTTGCTATTGTGACAAATGAGAATCAGGCGCCTTCGTGCTCCCATGCTATATCCTACCTCAAAAATAACATTAATATTTAGAGATGTTATATCTGCGATTAAAAATTCACTCTTATTAATTTCTCTCATAATTTCATTAATAATATTAACTGAACTTTTTTCATCAATAATTGCCTTGCTATGACGTGCTTCTATTCCATACTTCTTAAACGACCTTCTAATGGCATTATAAATATCATGAATAGATGTTGGACCATCAGTTGGTTTAAGCGGCATCATTACAAAAGCTGTATCAGGATCGGGTACTATTTTATTTGTCTCTTCAATAATTTCATCATTACCCTGAGGCGATATTATATTTAATTGATTTAAACCTATATTTTGCCATGGAATAGATTGTTTTTCGAAAGACTCTTCCATTAATGTATTTATATCGCTGAAATATAAAAAGGGTTGAAGGGAAAATTCATTATTAAATTGAATTACAGAATAAGGTTCATTGTCGCTCATTTTATACGAATTTATTGTGAAAAAGGAATATAAATCTTTCATCGAAAACAGAGCTTTTTTAACTTCACTTTCATCAAGCGAACCACCATCACTTTTAATTCTATCAACTATGTCTTTAGTAGTTACTTCTGTTATTTTAGAATTTTCCTCAATTAAATTCTTAACGCTTATGATTATTTTTTCAATATTTTTAAAAACTTCATCATCAGGGTTAATAAGCCATATTCCAAATAACGTTATATAATCAAATTTATTATCACTCATACCATTATAATAATGATATATTCTCTTATCAATCAATGAAGGACTGAAATTTTTAGATAGTTTTTTAACCAACTTAACTATTAGTTCCCGACGTTCTTCAACTTCAAGGTGATTATTATAATTACTATATACTTCCTTCAACCACGTTTTATGTTCTTCTGACAGTTTAAGATCTTGTAATTTTACAGTCATTGATATAACCTCTTTTAGACATCATTATGTTACAGTTTTTAACTGGATACCCATTATAAAAATTAACAACGGGTTAATCCTCCTTATTTTTTATATAAAATAACGTTAAGTTTAAGTTAATATAAAATCATAGTCAAATAGCTTACGTTTTTTAATATTTTTTACCCGTATAATTTCTTATACTTACACTCGTTATTTTTAATTAGACCAAAAATCTAACAAATTTTTAATTGCTTCTTTAAATAATTCGGGAGCCTTGATTCCCAATACGAGTTCGCCATTTTTATTAAGTAAAAATCCTATCTCAATTTCTATAACTATTGTTTCTGTTCCTCCATATAAGACAACTGTTCTAATAATCTTAAATTTGGGATAATATTTGCTGATGTAAATTTTTTCAATATCGTCATAATTTTTTAAATCATCAATTCCTTGTTGACGAAACTTATATGTCTTTCCTTCGACATTGATAATTTCGCTTCTTCCAAAATCAATAAGGATTAAATCAGGAATATTTATTATCTTGCTTTTATCCCCGGCTTTATACGCTTTTCTATCCGAATATTTTTCAAGCGGGATATAATTACCGTCGCTAGTGAGGAAATACCCCTTTTCGCAACCGGCATGATTTTCAAAAATTGAGTATCCTTCGGTAAAATTCTCAACTACCAAATGAATAAAAATAGTCCCTAATTTTTCTCCTTCCGTTTCATATCTCCAATAATCAGTTTTATTTAGGCTATCAGGAATATTTAATTTATCTAGTTCTACATTAAGTATATTTGCAATTTTAATAAATTTGTTGTTTTTATTAATATGTTTTTGAGATAGACCATGCTCAGTTATAACGATATCTTTATTCCACCCAAGTTTTCTAATAGCGGCACTAATCAAGCTTAATGCTCCTATATTTGGATCATGTGCTAATCCGCCTGATTTCCACAATCTTCCAGAAATTGTAATTTTATTATCGGTTTTAGAAATGGAAATAGGAATATTGCCTGTAGGAGCTTTTCGCATTCTATTCTTGAAATTAATAATTTCATCTACTGAATTAAAAGGCATAAATATATTTTCATCTAACTTTTTACCTAAAATTTCCACACCGAGCGTCAAAAGTAATTTTGTGCCAAAAATATAAGTTTGGGTGGGAGTTTCCTTTTGTCCAACCTTTAAACTGTAAAGCATTATTTTTTTAATTTCAGGATAGTAATAATCAATATAAACAAATTTTGAAGCGCGCTGATAAACGCCGGTATTACGGCTTTCTTTATCATCTGTTTTAGTTTCTTCTATGGCGTAAAGCGGAATATCGCTTTGAACCGGCTCTTTGTCTTGATAAAAAATAAGGAAATCAACGAAACTTGAATAACCGCTGACCGATTTAATAAAAACTTTTTTAATTTTGTTACAATGAAAACCGACTATTTCATAAAGAAAAGAAAATCTATTATTTTCCAGAATAGGCAGGATTCTAATAGTATCAATAAAACAAGCAATTTTATGTTCCGTAGCAAACTTCGAAAGGATAACATTAATAACTTCTCTCTTAGGTCTTTCTTCCGTTAAAATCCATAAATTTTTATTTTCTGTTTCCATAATTATTTTTCTTTTCTAAAGATTAAAATAAATTGATGAAATTGGTTAGACACATAAGCGTGCGGATATCCGAAAGGGTACAATTTTTGTGTTGCGTCGTACCATATTTTATAACCTCTGAATGATAAGTTGCGTATTTCAAGTAATTTATCGGTAATATAGCAATGCAGCATATTATGCTCATTATCTTTAGGTTGTATATCTTTGACAAAAACAGCAATATATCCTTTTATCTTAAGATATCCTATTGATTTTTCTAAAATTTGTTTTAACGATTCAAGAAAGCTTTCCCTATCCATATTGCCTAAATCGGTTGTATGATTAGTAAATGGAGTTGCAACTGCTATACCTGTTTTCTTTTTTCTTTGCCCCGTTCTTATTTTACTTAACATCTCGCCGTAAGGCGGGTCGGTAAGTATAAAATCAACGATGGTATTTTTATCCAATATATTGTCTATTTCAAGAGAATTTCCTATAATTGCAGTCTGTTCTAATATATTTAATTCCTTGCAAACATTTTTATATATATTAATATATTCTTCCGATAAATCAAGACCTATGCATTTTCTGTTTGATAAAGAACTGGCTATAAGCGTACCTCCTACGCCCATAAAAGGATCAAGGATAGTTTGCCCTTCTTTTGTGAAAAAATCAATGAATTTTTTCATTAACTGCGGCGGCTTTGGTGAAGGGTGCTTGCCGCGTAAATGATGGGCAAAACCTTCCGCTCCTTTTGTAGAATAATGAGTTACTTCAACAGAATTTAAAAAATAAATCCATTCTGCTCCGCTTAAATCATTTAACTTGTTATTTTGACTTATTCTTTTTACAAAATAAAGTTTCTCCATAACTCCGTTTTTTTTAGTACCGTTGCTATGACTTTTATACCTTTGATAATCCTGTTCCGCTACCTCTATCTTTCCCGCTTTATTAAATAAATTTAATATTTCGGCTTCTGGCATAATGCCTTCGTCGTTATAGCTTAAAATCAAATATTTAAAATTATCCGTTTTAATAATTTTCTCAAGCGCTTTTATTCCTGTTTTGGGGTTGCAAAATTCCGATTTTTGATCATCGTAAGTTCTCATTCCGGTAATACCTTTAACATTAGGATTATCCCATTTTGCAATTGTTTCCAATATATGATAATTCGGCGCGTATTGTCTTTCGTTGTAAGGAGGGTCAAGATATAAAATATCGATATTTTTAACTTGACTTAAAACATCTAACCCATTGATATTAAATGCTTTATGCGTTTCATTGCTTGTTATTATTTCAGGTACTTCAAGAGTTAGTTCTTTAAATGCACGTCTGTCCCATTCCTTAAGAAAAGCAGCGTAAGTTCCGCTAATGTTTGCTACAAACGGAACGGCTTCTATTAGAGAACAAAGCAAAAAATAATATTCCTTTTCATTAAGTAAACTTAATTTTTTCCAATCCTTTATTTTTTCTCTTATTGCGTCAATTTTTTTAGCGTTATCGCCTGTAAAATATTTGCGAATGTAAGTTTGCCCTTCAGTACCTTCCGGCGAGTAGGTTTTATAAATAAAACCATGGATCCCGTCAATATTGTTTAAATATCTAATAATTTCCCTGGCGTTTTGACTTTCGCTTGTAAAAAGCGATTCCTCGATAGGATTGATTTTTAAATACTTCAGGAGTTTTGTAAATTTAGGATACTCGTTTTGTTCTATATAAACTTTTTGAATAACGTAAGAAAAATAGAGTAAATCATTTGAAACAATTTTATAGCCGAGTTTTTTTAAATGTTTCGCAACGCTTCCTGTTCCGGCAAATAAATCACAAAAAACCTTGCCCTTTATATCTCTTTCTTTAATAAAAGTTTCTATGAAGTCGAGCAGATTTTCCTTACATCCTATAAAGCGCATAATTAAGTTTAAATTAAATTACTGGTACGATTAAATTGTAAATCTATAAAATTTTTGTTATATTTTTATATTTATTATTTTCCTATTGTTCTTTTAAACCAACGCTAACATCAGATGTACTTAATCCTAATTTTTCCAGCATTAAAATTATGTTGCTCGTTATAGCTCCTACATTTAAGTTGCTTTCGACAAAAACATCGCCTGAAATTTTTATAGGTCTTCTCAAACCGTTCTCATTTTTAGATAATTTATTTTTAAAATCATTATCTAAGAGAAATGATTTAAATTTTGTTGGTTCCAAATCAAACAATAACAAACACATTTTTTCATAAAAGTTTGACCAAGAATTTACCTCATATCTTTCTCCCATAAATTCAAAATATTTTATTTTTTGTCCAGAAAAATCATTTTCTTCGTCTAATGAATATATATTATCTATAGATTTGTTATATATATAAGATGTTTTAGAATAACTCCATATATTAACAGCTTTATCCGCTAGAATATTTGCTCTTTTCAATATGCTATCTTCGTTCCAAATATCAATTTTTTTTAAATATTCGTTCAGATATAGCTTACTTTCATTAAATCCATGCTCCATATTCTTTTTTTCTGGAAACGGTTTATTGCTGTACTTTGAATTATATGCTGTTAATGTAATATTACCTATTGTATTTATGAATTTATCATAGATTTCTTGATATTTATCTCCTAAAGTCTTTTTCCAAGAAGCGCTTAAAGTTTGCGGCAATATATGTTCTATTGATAGTTCATCATTATCGAGTAATTTTTGAATGTCTATTTTTTCTTTATTATTATAATTTTCCAAACGTTCAAGTAAATGTAATTTATTTTTTTTATTAAAGTTATAAACGTCTTTTGATATTAATCTTTCTTTAAATTCATGATCATTAGGAAATCTTTGATTTCCCTTTTTTTGAATCAATATAAATTTTAAAATTTCGATGTAATTTGTTTTATAATTATTATGTTTTTTAATATCTCTAGCAAGGGATATAAAAATTTTATTTAATGAATTTGCAGGTAAATCACAAATAATACGTCTAAAAATATATGATTCTATTATTTTGAGTAATTCTGTAATATCATTTTCTTTTATATATTCTTCTTTATAAAAATCGTGAAAAACTTCTAATAAAAATGGATAAGATACTGATACTTCAAGCTTTAGCAAGTAATATAAGTATTCATTTACTAAATTATTTGAGGATGTATTATTATAATTAGCACTTAAAATATAATTATAATATTTTGAAAATTCCAAAAGCTCTTCAAGTAAATCCTTTAATTTTTCTTTTTCATAATTATTATTAAAAAATTCTTTAAATTCAAAATATACATTATCTTTTTTAGGAGCTTTTTTTTCTTTGCACGTTATATAATCGCGGATAAAATTACTAACATTAAATTTTGTATATTTTTCTATATTAATCCAATATTTATTGTAAAATTCTTCTTGTTTTTTATATTCCAAATCCATTAATAAAAAATTTCTAACTTTATCTGCCTCTTTTAAATCAAGACCGGTTGAATTTAAACTTTCAAATATTAACTGTGGATCATCTTCCTCTTTTTTTAATTTTATTTCAACAATATTAAGCTTTTTAATGGAATTTAAAAAGTCTGAAAAATCAATACTTTCTTTTAATAAGCGTTCTTTAAAATATAAATAATTACCAGTAATATTAGATGGAAGTATAAATTTTTCTTTTTCGTCAGTTTCAAATAATTTTACGAAAGCTTCATTATCTTCTTTGACTGATTTCAATTTTATTTTTTCTTTTCCTGAATATCTGCCAAAAAGGTATTCATTTTTAATTACATCAATATCAATATCTTTGTCTTTTATATTTAATATCTTTATTACATTTATCAATGCTAATAACAACAAAGAAACTGTCGTGATTCTTTGTTGTCCGTCTATTATAATAAATTCCTGCCCATTACTGTCATCATTATAAATATAAACAATTGAGCCAAAAAAATGAGATTTTCTCTTACATCTTGATATATCTAATAAATCCTCATATAATTTTTTGCAATGTTCTATTCTCCAGTCATAATTTCTTTGATAAACTGGTATAATAAATTTTCTATCATGTCCTTCTAAAAAACGAGTCAATTTATTTTCTTCAGCTTTCACTTAAACCTCAAATTGGATTAATCCTTATATTTTTATTATTTTTTATAGCTATTTTAAAAAATCATTATCACTTCTAACTTTATCCAATTAAGCACGTAAACTAATAACGTCCCGACATAAACACCTGTCTTTGCTATTATTCTGTATCCGTAATAATCGGCGGCAGCTTTGCCGTATTGCCTTGCTTCCGCTATTACATTATTTATAACAGGTTTTATTCCTTTTGGCAAGTTTTCCCACCCTGCCATATTGGTATTTTTAACCTCTGCTATATTGCCGGAACAAATCTTATAATTTTCAATAGCCCAATATGCCGGTTTAGAAAAGCCCTGCGTCCTGCGGATTATGCTAATTAATTTACAGCCGGACATAGTCGTCGTTATAGGCAAAGCGTTATAGGTATAAGCTCCGTGAGTATAGGTATAAGGACTGCCGGAATTATAAACCCGCATCGCAAGTGTATTAAAGTTGGGGTCTGACTGATTATAGGGCGGGTTTAGAACGGAAAAAGCAGAAACAGAATTTGCGGAAAATATGATAAATGCAAGCATAAATACTGCATATAATTTTTTATTTATATTATAAATCATCTCTATTAAAATGAAAATGGACATTGTCCAATATTTTTTTATTTTTAGTTTCGTTATTTATAATATCATTGTCTTCTCCTATTGAAAACTGTTTTTCTGATTTCAATTCTCCGTCAAATTGATTTTCTTCGAAACGACTTAATAACAATTCAGTATCCTGTTTTATGCTTAGCATACATAGCAACTTTTGAGCTTCAAGCCTTAATTTAAAACTTCTCTCAAGACCTGCGGCTAACCCTATTAAACCAAATGTTATTCCCAAAATATATTCAATAAAGTTAGAATTTATATGATTTTTGAATAATAACAAAATCAAATAACCTATTATTAATCCAAATATAAAGAATGCAAAAGTAAAAATAAAAATAATTGCGTAAGACAGGCGATAAAGCCTGTCAATCTCTTTTTGCAGTATTTTTGGATTGTATTTCATAATATTGATGGCTTAAAATCGTTATTAATAAAATTGTGCATTGCAAAAAAGCAAAAATTTGTTATTCTAACTTATCAATAAACTTCTTATTTCTTATTATTTATTTTCTTTTGACATTAAACACTCTGGTTTTTTTCTGGCGTATTTAAAAAATTTTAAAATAGTAAGTCCGGCAATAACCAGAATTAAAATATCAAAAATATATGCAGGCGGCATTGAACATATAATTTTGCATGAACGTGCAACTAATAATAAGCAGTAAATAAAAATCAACGACCATATTGAAAGCACGAAGCAACTGACAAGAGCGTTCACTTTAGAAACAGAATAGTGATATTTCTTTAATTGTTTAGGAGACAATCTTCTATATAAATGACCGTAATATTCAAACTCTAAATTGCCGATATGTCCTTCCCAGTTTTCTTGCCAAAATTTTGACCCAAGATTTACTAGCACCCAAGCCAGAGAGAAAATTACTCCGAAACTTGATATTAACAATAAAACTGAACTTCTGTTTAAAAAAGTCCCATAATATAAATGTTTATTCCCTAAAAAAACAAAGAAACCCGCAAAAATAGTAGCTATAAATGCCCAAAAATACGTTGCCCTTTTCCAATACAATTCTATCTCGAAATCCCTTACTTCCCACGCTTTATCTAGCGCATTTTTTACTCTGTCTCTATTAAGAAAGTTTTCAGGTTGTTCGTGAGCTTTAAGATTAAAATCTTCGCCGAATATTTCTTCAAAATATTTCTCTTTTTCTTTTTCCGTCATTATATTATCTCCTAAATTTTAACTAATGTTATTATTGAAATTTTTTTTCCATCGGTTTTAGATTTTATTCTTTTATGTAAGCGTTTATTTCTTTTTTTATTATCTTTCTTTTGATTCTCTACTTTTCGTTATGCTTAATTCTTTCAAATAGATTTCTATAGACGGTTCTTTCGGGTTTAGCTTTACCCTCTTCCTTTTCTTTTTTCCACTGTCCTGAAGGCCACTATTCATTTTTCAAAAAAATCCGTCAAACTTTTTATCTTATTTTCCGGCTCCGGCAGACTAAAATCCTCGTATCCTCTGTTAAGCCAGTATGCTTGGCACTTGGGACAGTTTAATTCTATATGGTGAATCGACAGATTATAATCGTCTATGAAATATTTTATTCCAAGTTCGGAAATAATTCTATGTTTTTCTTTCGTATCGGCGTGATATATCGGAATGTCTTTGCCAAATATTCTGGATATATTTATTTTCCTCAAATGCAAAGCTTCTTTCGGGCTTGACGTTATAAAACATTTAATATCCTTAATATAACGTTTTAAACTAATAACCTCGTAAAATACTTCCATATCGGAAAAGTCTATTTTTGAATTTATTAGGGACACCTGCTCTTGCGGGATTTCATAGCGTTCGGACATATTATAAATTTCGGGATGCTTAACGGAAACTTCAAAACCGAGTTTTAAAGCTCCTTTCTGAAAAGTCTTTTCGTAGTCGAATATAACGCCGTCAAGGTCTAACGCCGTATGTTTTAGCATTAAGTTACCTCTGTTTGTTTTATTTTATGTATATCTTTTTTGAAATAACCCCTTATATCCAATATTAAGAGTATCGCATTTAGAATTAAAAGGCTCCATACGTTATCGATATAAGCAATAGCTATCCACAAAATACAGCTCAATATAGATACTAGAAATCCTATTTTATATTTATGCGATGAAAAAAACCAGACGGCTAAAAGGGTAGCTAATAAGCCGGAATAGTTTAATATTTGAAACAATATTTTATATAGCATAATTTACCACTCCGTCATAACTTCGAAGTCACCGCCAAATTTTTGTTCTAATTTTCCGGCAATATAATTTGCAAACTTGGGGCAATCAGGATCCGCTTCTTCTATCCATACCCGCCAAATCTTGTTCGTTTGACCTTCTCCCCTTCCTAAACCAAGGGGATTCTCTAACAGCTTTAAGCCGCTAAAGAGCTGTTCCTCACGGAGTTAGCCGATTCCTGCTGCTGGCAGTGGATTACTCCACCCGCTTCATTCAAACTACTAAAGTAATTTGAATATTCTACAGGCGTTATCTCCCGAAAGTCCTGCGGGAGCGTAAAATTAAAATCCGGTAACGCTTTATGTATTATGTTAATGCTTGCGGCTAAATCGGCGTTAATAGAAAATCCGCAAGATATACAAATAAATTCATTTTGAGTTTTACGGTTATCCTTATGCGTATAATGGCATAAGGGGCATTCTTGAGACGTCTTTGCGGGATTGACTTTTAAAATCTTACCGCCGTTTAATAACGCCTTATACTCAAGCATATCGTAAAACATAGACCAAGACTGATTAAGAATGCTTTTATTAAGTCCCGATTTAGCTTTAACTCTGTTGCCCGGACTTTCTATAGTCCCTTTTGCCGACTTAGTCATGTTGTTTATTTTTAAGTCTTCTACCACTATTACGCCGTGGTTTTTGGCTATAGCGGTAGAAAGCCTGTGTAAATAATCGTATTTAGTGTCTGCTTTTTTCTTGTATAAATTAGATAATTTCTTATTTTGCTTTATATAATTCTTCGATTTTTTAGTCTTATCGCCTTTTACTCTTGAGTGTTGTTTAAGATTTAATTTCGTTTGGGCTTTGGCTATTTTTTCGTCTATTTTACTTAAATCTAAAGGCTTAAAATAAAAGCCGTTGGATAAAGTAACTATCTTTTTAACTCCGGCGTCTAAACCTATCTGGTTAAGTTTATCGGTACCTGCAATATCCGACCATTTACCCTTTGATAATTCCTTTTCAATTAAGACCGATATGTAATAGCCGTCTGCAAGCTTTTTTACGGTAATGCTTTTAACTTTGCCGTCTATATCTTTTGACTTAAAGAACCTAAGCCAGCCTAATTTAGGCAAGAAAATTCTGTTATTTTCTATCTTAAAACCTTGAGGAAACTTAATGCCGGTATTAGAACGTCCTTTTTTCTTAAATCTTGGAAAGCTTACGCCGTTGCCTTTAACAAAAGCTTTCTTAACGGCTTTATCTAAATCTTTAAGCGTCTGCTGAATAGCCTGAGACGGAGCTTTATTTAAAAAATGACAATCGTCGGTTCCTTTCCAAAATGTCAGCATCGCCGAAAGATCGTTATAGCTTGGCAGGTATTCTAAAGGCTTTACTTTGGTTAATATATTTTTAGAGATTATCTTTTCAATATTGCGATTCTCAAGTCTTGCTTTAATTAAGGCTAATGCCTTATTCCAAACAAAGTGGGAACAACCGAGATAGAAATCTATTTTAGATTCTATGTCAGAATTAGTCTTAAGTTTGAATTTATAGTATTGATTTATTTTCATATATTTTCTTATAATATTATTAAACAGTATATAGAAAATCAGGATATACCTAAATAGCCGCCTTATATCTCCGCCATAAAGTACGGAGTTTTACGGCGTGAAGAGATGAAAAAATAAATTTAGTTAATATTTTTTTACACTCCCCCTACCAAATTAGCTTTGTCTATCGCCTCCGCCATATCGGCATTGCTATATTTCAAATATATTAGCGTATTAGCAATATTGGCATGCCCTAAAAAGTTTTTCAATAACATTATATTCATTCCGCTATCTAATAAATGAATCGCCCGCGTATGCCTTAAAGCGTGCGGATGAGCTTTATCCAAATTGTTATTTCCGA
Source organism: bacterium (assembly GCA_021794335.1). The sequence continues at coordinate 27,324 of JAJYQZ010000217.1, read as the reverse complement.
GTATTTTTAATACATAAGATTTAAACATAAGGCTTATTCCTTTTCTCGTAATAGCCTGTTTACCGGAAGATTGCGACAGAATAAAATCATCATCCGTTAGTTTATTAATAACCCTATGATTTAAAATTAACGACAATAATTTATCGGATATTTTTAAATATCTATAAATTTTATTAGCTTTACGCTGTTTTAACGTTAATAGCTTAACTCTGCCGTTGCCGGTATCGATATCGCTAAATTTTAAGGTTCTTGCTTCTTCTATTCTCGCTCCAGTTTCATATAGGAGAAGAATTACGAGTTTATAAAAAGGATTGTTTATGCCGTCTATTAAAGTTTTAATCTGGGAAACGGTAAAGAAAACGATATTGTCGTTTTCGTAATAGTTGTTAGTTTTTAAATCGGTTTCTACGAGTTCCGTTTTCTTGCCGTTTTTGGTAATAGGAGTTTCGGTATAGATTATAACTTGATTTTCCATAATTTTATTGTTTTTTGTCCATGATTAAAAATTAAGCAATTTGATTAAGTCCGTAAAATTTTTAAAATATAAAATTTCAATTACCTGAGTTTTGAAAAAGTTATCCACAAAAAATGTTGAATTAAATTTTCAACTTCCTTAAATACTATTATAGGAATTTTTAGACTAAAATTCAATAAAAAAAGAGCAGTTTTTCGTCGTTTTTTTATTCGGAACGGTGGGTTTACTTCCTAAAATAAACTATAGTAGGAAGTAAATTATTTTGCAAAAAAAATAAATTTGCGATAGAATTGAAAAATTAAAAATTTTATATATTTGGCTGATAATAATTAAATATAATTATACGGGAAGTGTAATTTATGTGCTTTTTTAATAAGATAAATAAAAATCAAAATAACAGTCAAACTTCTACCGCTCAACCTTTAACCCAGTCTTCACAATCGCAAAATAACCAGTCATTATTTGAAAGTCTAATAAAATATAGTAGCGATATATCTCCTTTAACTGCTGAAATATTGAAAGTTATACCTATATTGTCTATTTTTTTTATTGGATTAGGATTCTTCGATTTTTTATCATATACTTATAGGCAAGGAATTGCATTGTCTTTATCGTTTTTAACTGCCAGTAATTTAGAAGTCTTGATAATTTTACCCATAGCTTTATTGATTTTAATCTTTATATTGCCATTATTATACTCAATAATAATATATATGTCATTAAATCAACTGAAGACTTTAACTTCAAATTTAAAATTGTTTTTAAATATTTTATTTATACTAATTATTTATTTTGCTTTTTCAATTTTTATTTATTTTCTTTATATAGCAAATGTAGCACATAATATACCTTCGTGGTTGTTTTATGTTATGATTGTATATTTGTTTTTATTAGTAATTTTTATGCTTGCTTTATTTATACCTGCAATCTTTAAATGGCTTAACAGTGAAATACAAAATAAATATATATCAAATAAAAAAAGTGAATATCTCACAGGTGATACAAAAGGTTTTTTTTTATCTGCTTTATCTCTTGCAATTTCGTTTTTGATTGTATACTTAATATTGTTTTTTTCCAGTAAAAATAGTCATTATTTTTTTATTATGATATTTGCTGTTTATTATTTTTTTTATGCTTTACCTTTAAATTTCTATCTTTCCAATTATTTTAATAAAAATTCAGCAAATTTCTTTATTTTTTCGACATTAGCTATTTTTATAGCGATTATATCGGTTTTATTTTATTTTATATCATCAAAACCGTCATTTCCATTCAAAATGCTAAAAATAGGCGGAAATATACCTGTTTATTTGCTAATTTCTCAAAAATATTTTAATGAGTTAATAAGACATAAAACTTTGAAGACCAAAATATCCATTTTGCAAAAATATTCCAATAACTTAAATAAATATAATATTAATATTCCAGACACAAACATTTTAAAATGGCATAATTTTAAGTTATTATTAAAAACGCCGGATGATTATTATGTTAAAAATAAAAAAATCAAAAATTTAATAATAATTCCTGCAAAATTTGTTTATGCTAAGTCATATAAGAAAATAGAAATAAAAACAACAAATAAAAACAATAACCAATTTTATAATAACAAATATTTAACTTGTCTTGAATTGTTACTTAAACTTAATAACTGTATTCCATGCGCAGACTATAATAAACAATATTGCTGGCAGTATAAATACGGATATTTCATAAAATAAAAATATTTGGGAAGAATCAATATGACTGTTACAATAGTCATTTTTAAAATTAACATTTGCTATTTATATAAAATATCTATAAAATTTACAAAATATGAAAAATAATTCCTTTTATAATTTTGGTTTATTCGGCGGCGATATATTTATTTTCCGCTAAGCAGTAAGTTTTAAGAAAAAAATTACGGTGGTTTGGTTACTACCCAAAACAATAAACTATAGGTGGCATTTACTTACATGAATGAATTTGAGATTCAAAAACTTTTTTACCATCCGGTATGTACAAAAGAAGAAATAGAACGTATTTTTAATGTAAACAATGGTTTAGATTACTTACTTAAGCTAAGGGCTGATACTATTGTAGACCATATGAGGCTATTTCGCGTATATAGAAACAAAGCTTTGATTGGAAAAGAGAAATGGTCTTTAGAGGATTCTTTTGATAAATCCCATTATAGAAAAGTGTTAAAAAAACTTTCAGAGGAAGATCGAAAGGCTTGTAATGAAATTATCTATGGCGATATTTTCTCTAATGATCCTAATGGAATGATATTTACGACAGAATTTGGTATCATGACATCATTAAGTGAATCTCTTAGGTTTTTCTTAGAATTTGCTCATCTTGCAATTTTAGACTTTAAGTCCGATATTCCATCGCACGTTAGAATGAATTCATTAAGAATTGCCATAAGAACAATGCTCAAGACTGAATCTTTGGATTTTTTTATGGATCCCAGAGGCATAATCCCTAAAAAAATTGCCCATATTATTAATTATCCAATTAATTTACAAATGCAATTTATAGCTGGACATGAATTTGCCCACCGTATTCTTGGTCATCTTGATAATAAAAATATCATAGAGCAACCTATTTTTCACGCTATCAGCAGCAATGATAGCGATTATAAGTTAGAGAAGGTATTTAATAATTCACAAAAAAATGAATTTGAAGCCGATATATGCGCAATATCATCTCCGAAATATTCCAATATCGAACGGGCAAGAATCTTTCATGCAGCATTGCTTTGGTTCGCATGCTTAGAACTTTATGAAGCAGCTTCCGATGTAATGTTTCCTGAGCCTTCATGGTGCAAATCACATCCATCCGCAAGAGAAAGATATGAGAATCTTTTAACTAATACCGCTACCCCTAAAGGATTTGATTTATCTTCGTGGACCGATTTTCGTAATGTAATAGATAGGTTTACTGAATTTGTCAAGGAAGATGTTTCGCTTAATTTTAAAATGTATGAATTATATGGCTCGGTATATCTTGACAAGCCAAATACAGAGTGGAGAAGGAAGGAATTAATTGACCGTGTTGATTATTATTGAATCTATTAGCCGCATTAAAAGATAGTGTAAAAATTTTATTACACTAAAATATAATATAATTCTAATTCTGAATTTATCCATATTTTATCAATTCCCGCTCAAACTCTGTTGAAACTTATTAACCGCATTATTAGCCGCATTGCTTATTACGCTTGATGTCTGCTGTTCTATGCTGTTATAAAAAGCAGACAAGTTAATCTTAGAAAAATTAATCGCCTGAAACTGCTGCGGAGTATAACCGGTACAGTTTGGAGACGTCGGCGTTCCCCAGCCCGATATCGGCAAGCCCTGCGCCGCTCTAGTCTGCTGTTGAATAATATTGGCAAGCAAAGACGGGAAACAGCACCAAGTCTGGTCGGTTTGCAAACAATAGCCTAAGAAACTCTGGGCGCAATAAGTGCCTACCATAGTGCAGTCTCCGGCGGCTCTTTGCTGTGCAAGCAATTTCTCTTGAGAGTTGCAGTTTGAAAGCCCGAACCATCTTTTATCGGCAGTGCAGCATCCGCCGCCCCAGCCGGTTTGAATACCCGGATCTCTGCATTGCAATGCTTGTCCCGAAAATATATAGATTTGTCCGAGACATTCTCCGGCGGAATTGGTTTGACCGTTATTAGTTGGATTGTTTGCGTTTATATTCGGGTTATTAAGAGCATATGCCGAACTGCTATTGTAATTTACGCAGGAATATTGAGAGCAGTAATAACCGGAGCCGGTATTAACACAAGTATCGTTATTTCCGAGAGGACAAGAGTAGGAGACGCATTGATCGCCTACGAGTTCCGTTCCGGCAGGGCAGGAATAAGTCGGAGTAATCGAAGATGTGCAAGTATTATCGGCGTTTGTTAAGCTATAACCGGCTTTAGAACAATACGGAGATGCCGTTCCGACGCATTCGCCGTCTTCCAAAGCGTATCCGGACGGACAAGACATAGCCGTAGTATGAAGGCTCATGCAGACTTGATTCGAACCGCTTACTCCGTATCCGCTAAAATCAAGGCAATTTCCGTTTCCGGTCACGGTGACGCCGCCGCCGGATATAGATCCCGAAAAAGTATTGTTAGAAGCATTATAACTTATATATCCGCCGACGCTCCAATAGCCGCCATCTCCAGTTATACCGCTTCCGGAGCCGCTATACATGTTAGCGTATAGCCAAGAACTATCGTATGCTATAGTCCCGCCGAATGTATTATTTGAAGTATTAAAACAAATATTGCCGACCCAAAAATTATCTCCGTCGATGCAATTGCCGGACGTGTATAATAATTCCTGTCCCCATATGTTCCAAACGCTTCCGCCTACATTCCCTTGTTGGCACTGTCCATTAGTTTCGGTGTATCCGGACTGACAGGAAGGCGAAGTTTTTTCAATACATTCGCCGTTAGAAAAAGTATAACCGCCCGGACAAGACGGAGCGATATTACTAACGCATTCTCCGTTTTGCAAGGTATAACCGGAAGGACATTTTGGAGTTCCGCTTATTTCGTTCTTGTTGCACTGCGTCTGTCCGGCTGGGCATAGATAAGCCGTTCCCGACGGATAGGTATTTCCGCTTTGGCACTGCTCTAAATTAGTTCCGTCGGAACATAAATAGCAGTTAGACGTATTGCCGCCGCAATATTGATTAGCAAGATTGCCTTCTTGAGTTGTCGTTAATGGAATAGGCGGCTCAGTCCCGCTTACGCAGGACAACTGATTATTAAACTGAACCAATGCCGGCAGATACGGAGCGTAATTTTGAGAGGCAGGATAAGTATAATTATATCCTATATCGTTCCATTCGCCGTTATTTTCCATTTCTATCCAGTGCTGACCGTATTCTGACTGTGGCAATAAACTTAAATCTTGGTCCGGCAGGGAGTTATTCGGCTCTCCGCTTGCCCAGTTAAAATAAGTCGGAGTAGAACCGTTTGCCCACGAGTAAGGTCTATCTGGATTTACCGTATTGTAATCGGTCGACATCTGCGGATTATAAAGCCCAATCCAAGCGTCTTGAATTTTGTAATAATTTAAAATAGAGTCTAATAACGAATTAACCGAACTATTTGGTATTATAGCCATAGACGAAGAATTGGCTGAAGAGTCGAAAGCCGTCCAAAACTGAGAAGTCGTCGATACGGCATAAGTTATATTATCATTAGGGTCGAATACGAAACCTTCGTAACCTGACGGACAAGACGGAGCTGAAGTCGAACTCGGAGATAATTTTTCGCAAGGAGAGGAACTTCCGTTTAACGAGCAATTAGCGTCGCAAAAATCTTGATTTCGGTAAATATAGCCTGTTGAGCCGCAAAGATACTGAGCGTTGGCTTTAACCGGAGCAAATAATAAAATCAAAAAAATTATCAAAAATATTTTTTTAAGCATTTTTTACCTCAATTTGACGAACAAATCATTGAATTAGCCGCTTTACCCAAAACGGAAACCGTAGCTATCGTATAATTGCTTTCGTCTAAGCATTGGCAATTTTTTACAATAGTTTCTCTGCTTGTAGCCGGACATACCCAAGTATTGTTGCTTGGATTAGCTCCGGTCGCCAAAGCCTGATTCTGCGTGCAGGTTAAAATAGTTTTGCTCGCTACCGCATTGGAAGCCTGCGTTCCGTTTAGGGCGGTATTCGTGGTGTCGGAATTCGTATCCAACGCTTGGGAATTCGAAGCGTTATTTTCTACCACGCAGGAATAAACGCAGGGAGTAGAACCGAGTCCCGCGGCTGTTTGGTTACCTGAATAGTCGGTAGAAATTCCGCTAATCTGGGTAGTCGTCCCGTTTGCGTTGTATTCCGTGTCGGTATAACTCGAACCTCCCGAAGCGGTAAGAGACTTATTAACTTCATTCGTCCTGTTCTCCATATCGGTATAGTTGTAACTGTTCGGAGCGGAAGACTGGCAAGTGTAAGTTCTGTGTACAATCCAATAGTCGTTATTATTAGACGACGTTAAAAGAGTTCCCGAAGCATCTGCCGGATCGTTTGACGTATAAGCGATAGAGCCGCCGTTAGCGCAAACGTTCCAGTAATACAAACCGGAAGAACCGAAATTCGGAGTAGAAACATTAGGATTATTAATAGTTTCGCACATGCTTTGAGGAGTAACGCCGGTCGGGTTATAATTTTGAATAGTATAAACGCAGTTTTGTCCTAAAGCGCCACAAACCTGCTCGGTTTCAAGCTTGCATTTGGTATCGTTTGCGATATTTGAGCATCCGTTATCGTGCGATACCTGCGGAGTATAAATATATTCGAGACAGGCATTTGACGTATAAATCGACGGATCTATCGTCCATGTTCCGCCCCAGCCGTCTCCGTCCGGAAAAGATACCGTGCTTCCGTTTGAGACAAAATCTTGCGAGGTTAGAGAATAGCCGGAAGGGCATAATAATTCATACTCGTTAGCTGTAGTGTTACTCCAATGGCTATCGTATTGAGCGTTAGAGAAACAACCGTTTAAAAGAGTTATTGTTTGGCAATTATGTCCGCATAAATAATCCCAATTTGTTCCGGCGGGACAAAAAGCGTTAGTCAAACTCGTCGTCGTATTAATAATTACCGACGTATCGATACTGCAGGTTTTTTCCGTTACCGGATTTTTTTTAAGATATTCGCTGTTCGTAATAGAGTAATAAGGCGAAGACGTATCGGAACTTTGCGAACTTATCATATTAGTTTCTTCGTTGCCCATTGCTGCTGGATTATTGTAAAACTGCCGCGGATTAACGTAACCGCCCGAGCCGCTTACAGTTTGGCAGTTAGCGGCGGACTGTCCGTAATAAGAAAGTTGATAACCAGCCTGCATATTAAACTGGGCGTTGGATATAGCTATGTTGTCGGTTTCGGCTACGAGCATAGAAAGACCGCCGCCTATAGTGCCCGCGATATTCTTAAAGTCGGAATTAAAAAGACCGCTGCAGGAATTGTTTACGCAAAAACAAGTTCCCAAAGACTCTAAAGTAGATACGTTATTCCAAATAATGCCGCCGTTAGAATTCGTTCCCCACTCATAATATTTGCAATTATTCCACGTTCCTGCGTCGCAGGCAATAAAACCGTTCGTGCATACGCCGGATATCAAAGGAACGGTAGCGGTATAATTGAAACTGTTGTTTGATGCGGGATTCGTATTTTGCGATATTAAAAGTTCAAAATCGCCGGAGCTCATCGGAAAAAAGTTTAATTGCAATAAATTAGATGCGGACGGACAAGATATTTGAGCGTTAAAAGTCGTCTTGCCGTTTAAAGTCGTCATAGGCGTATTGGAATTTAACAGCGGATTAATAAGCGAGCCGTTAACCGTTCCCGAATTGTAAGCTCCGCTAATCTGGGAAGCCGCTTGATTGGCGGCGGAAGACGGAGTTGTCGAATAGGAGTAGCAATAGGCTCCTTTTACGCCTATAAATAAAGTTAAAATAATTATTATATACTTAGCCATTGACGCTCCTTTTAAATCATAAAAAGCAAAAAGTCCAATGCTGATACATAAACCAATCAAAATTATCGCTTTGGGTAGGTATCGCCATATTTATCGCGTGATCCCATATAAGACCGGTTTGACCAATAGGAATTCTTAACGGATACATTCCTGGATAGACTGGAAAATAACTAAATTCAGATTTAATCCAAATCGGCATAGGAATAGGTTCGCAAATGCCGGCGCAAGATTCCGTGCTCCATAATTTTAACATTCTCGATAAATGAAAAAGCGTTCTTGCCGCAAGTCCCGCCGAACCCTGAACGTTTCCGAAGGAATTTAATTGCTGGGCTACCGGATAAGTAGAACCGTATGCGCCCATGCACCAAAACATCGGGTCTAAAGGTTCGCCTACGGCGGATGTTGCGGAATCCGCCATACATGATAATTGCGCTATAGGATTTGCGAAAAGAATAGACTCGGGATCCAATATGGTTGAGAGCATATCGCTTTTCCAAGTCGGGTCTATTTCAGAAATATAACCGATATTTCCTAAAGTTCCCAATACTTGACTCATATTGCCGGAAGTTATAGACGTTAGTAGATTTAACGGAAGAAAAAGAGGATACTCTATATAATGAACTTCATCAGATGTATTTTGCGGCTGTTTAATCTCTCCGCCGCTTCCCGGTTTATGCGAAGCGTTATTGGCGTCTCCCAAATAAGCGGAAGCTCCGGGAATAGAAAGTCCTAAAGCCGGAAAACAAAACGGAGTTTTTACCGTTTCTATTACCGCAGTAGGCATCCATAAGCTTGCGGTAAGTCCGGGATGAGGTATCGGCGGAGTTCCGAGCATACAAATACAAACTGGAGAACTGCCGCAGCTTTCGAAGTTGGGAAGATTGCCGAACGGATTTATCGTAACGCCTCCTAACGATATCGGAAAGACGTTGTAAAGAGTGGTAATTGATTCGGTAAATATACGTATCATAGTAGCCGGAGACGCTCCGCAACCTATTAAAGCGTAAGATTTTATAGGAGTTAACGTCGCAAATAAACTTACGATAACGGAAGCGATTATGATTTTAATTTTTCTCATTTTATTATCCCTAACCCCCGCTTAATCGCCCTTAAACCTAAACCGGATTCTCTAAAACCGGTATTGCTTATAAGAGACGGAGTTATACTTACGCCTAAAAGATTTGATATTTTAATATCGTAAAGAACCAAATCTTTGCCGTAAGAGCAATAATTGCCGCTATAATCTAAATTTATATATTTAATAAAATTTGAATTATCTAAACGCAGGTGAGAGCAGATGAAATCTATGGCATAAGTAAACGCCTGTTCGCCGTGAATTATTTTAAATATAAGATTAATTTTGTAACCTGATTCTTGAGAATATTTAACTATATGTTCGTTAAGTTTATGACAGTAAGGACAGAGCGGATCTTCGAAAATATAAAGAACCTTGCCAGTGAAATTTGCGGGAGTATAGCTTGCGAAAACATACCTGTTTAATTCGGAATAGGTAATAGCTCCGACTGTTTTTGCGGTTAGAATAAGTATAAACAAAAATATAAAAATTATTCTTTTCATTTTAATATTTATGATATGTAATTAATTATAACTTGATAGTTATAATTTAAAATAAATTATAAAATAAATCAAGTTTTTTTATTATAGTTTATATTATAATTGTAAACGCTTAAAAGTATAAAATATAAGTATTTAATTTAACTAACATTGCCGATATAATTTCCCGTCCGTGAGCTATGAAGTTTAGCACTTATAAAGCCGAAGGCTTTATGCTAAACGGAATGAGATACACAGGCAATCTATATGTATTTTTTGACTTTGTTATTTATTAGTGATATTAAATTCATAATGGTTTTCAAACATCGCTCGTAAAGCGATACTACCGCAGGAATTTCTGGAAGGGTTTTCCACTCTAAAAACCCATAGCTTCGGAAACTGAAATAACATAAAACTAAATTTCCACAAAAGGGTTGTTATGATTAAAAGAAGCCTCGTCCGTAAGAGCAAGTGTAGTTCACGATGAAGTATTTGCGGTAAAAAAAGTAAAGTAAAAAAAGCTAATTAAAAATATCATTCTTCGCTGCTAAAAACATTTATAAATAACCAAGTTATAATATCACCTAAGACTTCTAAAATCCAACCAAAGAAATCACCTAAGACTTCTAAAATCCAACCAAAGAAATCAGATATAGCTCCCCAAAATCTAGCAAAGAAATCAGATATAGCTCCCCAAAATCTAGCAAAGAAATCAGATATAGCTCCCCAAAATCTAGCAAAGAAATCAGATATAGCTCCCCAAATTAAAGTAAAGAAGCTACCTATCTTTTCCCAAAATATAGTAGCAATAAAAATTACAAAATTAACAACTCCGCCAAAAAGATTAAGAATCTTATCAATACCAGCGCCAAAAAAATCTAATGTTCTTTCAAAAAAGCTAGGCGATAAATCAATAGATTCGCCAGTTTCTTTCTTTGTTATATAATTATAAAAATCGACTACCCCTATATCTTTTTCATCTTTAAAATTATATTTTTTTAGCATTTTAATAGCAAACTTTTCTGCTTCTTTTTTTGTTGGATTTTTATGTTCTTCAAAAAATTCTTCCCATTCTTTATTTATAGCTTTATGCTTTATATGATATTTCTTTAATATTTTAATTGTATAATCATCAATGTTAATACCAATTTTTTCAAACTCAGCCCTAAATTGTTGTGGATAGATATGATGATATTCATACCCAGAAGAAGCAGTATTGTCAGCAACAACATAATGACTTGTTAAAAAAATAAAAATAATAGAAAATATGAGTAAAAAAGGAATTGCGAATATCTTTAGCATTTAATCACCTATAAAAATATTAAAAAGACTGAAACACGCTTTCCGTTTTTTCACAATTAAAACAATAGAACACATAAATCATTCCAACATCACCGAACATATATTCTTTTTTTTTACTGTTATAATCAATTGAATCTATTTGAGCAATAAAGTCCATTTTTTTTCCACATTTCTTACATATAGGCGTCTCTTTTTCTTGAATCCAGTCAGGAATTCCACCTAACCTGGTTCTTTTTCCAAGATTATTTGGATAATTCAATTTCTCGCCACAATTTTCTTTTAATTCGATACATATCTCTCTTAGATTTTTATTCATTTTTATACCATATTTATTTCATTAAAATTATATACTTATCATTTTGTAAATATTGTTAATAAAAATATTTTATTTATTGGGTAGTGTATAAAAAAATTTTATCACTAAAATTAAAAATGGGCAACGAAAAACATTAACATTTCATGTATTTTTAAAAAATTTTATTAAATTTTATTAAATTTTATTTAATTGACTTAAACTTAAAACATTATAAATATTTCTCAAAACAAATTAGCAAACAGTTTAAATTCAAATTTTACCGGAAATAATGTAAATAATAAATATGTTTCAAACGGAAATGAAAATAATCCGGTTTCTACTATTCCTAGAATTTGCTATAACACATATATTAATGGATATAGAGACTGTCATAAAGACCCCTCTTATTTTATAAATGCTTGTAATTATAATGGGTTATCAATGGCCAATAAATCTTGGGTTAATATTGGTGTCGAAAAATTTGGTTGGTCAATATCTAAATTTAACGATCTTTGCGAAAATGCTTGTAAAACCAGGCGATATATAACATTTGATGAATTTGAAAAAAGATTTTGTAATAGGTAATTACTAATTATTTTAATGCTTGTGACGAAATTTATGCGGCGCAGGAGAATCTGCTTAAGGGGATTTATGAAGAGTATTTAAAGATTAAAAAGGCATAATTTTCATTTTTGATAATACAGCGTATCAACTCCAATTCCTCTGTCGTTTGCGACAATCTTTTTTATCGAAAACCCAGCTTTATTCAAAGCCGTCATCATAGGATAGTTCAAACTCCATGTTCTTGTTAGCGTGATTTAAAAGTTAATAACCCAGCGGCGATGCCTTTCTGCCTGTTAGCCGTTTTAACGCAAACGGTAGTATAATAGTTGCATTTAATATCCAAGTCTTTAGGTTTAGCGTTTGATAAAAAAGCTGCAAACCACGCGATATATTTGTTATCAATATAAACTATTAAAAAATTTTGCTTAATCATAGATTGAAAATAATCCTATGGAAGATTATTGTCGGCCTTTTATCTTGCAGTTTAAGTCTACTATACATTCGGTGACGATATATCAGACTGAAGGTTTTCCTTTCCGATAGCGGTGGGTAAAATTCTTTGTCGCATTCGCAGAGGATTTTCCAAGTTTCGTCTTTTATTTTTTCATCCGTCAACTTTTCAAAAAACTTGATAGAGATATTTTTGTCCATTTTATCTATTATATTTTTTGTAATAATTTATTAAATAATTCATTCCTATTACATCGATACGCACGTCGTTAAGTCTTATAAAAGACCTTTTTACTATGCTTATGGTATTTTTAACTCCGAACCTTTCGTCCAATTTGCCGATGTTGGCGTAAATGGGCTTTTTAATGCGCTTAGCCATTTTTAAAATATCTTTAAGGTCTCCTGCGGTCGTTAAAAGCATAGCTTCCGGATTATGTCTTCTGTATTTTTTTTCGACGTAGAATCTTTGATATTTGTTTTTCATATCGAATATCACGAGAGTAGGAAAATCGAAAGGCAAATACCTTAAAACGTGGAAAGTAAATCCTTTAGGATACAATACGCCTACGACCTTGCCGTTTTGCACTCTCGGAATGGAAAATGGAAGTTTATAAATAACGTCGTGATAAAATATATAACTTTTGCGTGCCGGCGGAAGATACGCATGCGTCGGAATATAGTTCATTAGTTTTTTCTTAAACATTTTTCTTAACCTATTCGGATGAGCTTCTATTTTTCTTGCTCCCGCTTGAATTTGCTCAAGTATGGACGGCTCTATAATAGGATAAGTCTCTCCGTTTAAAGCGAAAGCGTAAACTTTAGCCGGCATTAATAAAATGAAAGCTGTAATTAAGAACAGATTAATTTTGCACATTTCTTTTTATAACTACCTTTTTTATAAAATCTTTCATAATTTCGTTTCTCGTCTCAGCCGTCTTAGGGTCCGTAAACGAATTTATATTTTCGACCTCTTTGACGTATTCTTTCGGTTTTTCTTCCTTATCTTTTTTTAAAAGTCCCATAAATAACCTCCTTATTTAATTAAGGGATATGCTAATCCTATGATTTCTTTTTTCCTGACGAATCCCCAGTATCTCGAATCGTAACTGTCCCAAGCCGTGCCCATAGCGAAATATTTGTTTTTTGGAATTATTCCGTTAAAAATAAAATGCGGCAGTTTAAATCCCTTGCCGTGATCGGAATAGTTTCTGCCGTAGCCTAAATACGCGCCATCGCAGTAATAGCGGTAATGATTTTTAACTAAAACGGTCTTCAGCGTTTCGGAAGGAACGCATCTCATATATTTTACGAACAAGGAACCTTTAGGATAAAGAGAGCTTCCTTTAAACTTAAAAACGAAAAACGCTCCTGCGGGTATATTTTTATCTAATCTATTAACGTAGAAATATTTCGGTTTTATGCAAGTCTGGTAATTCCAGCCGAAATAACCTATGTATTTCGAATACAATAAAATAGATAAAGAGCCGACCGCCATAAAAAATAAGATTAAAAGCGGAAGGCGGTATTTAGAAAGTAATTGTCGATAATACATCCACTATCTCCTCGTTAATTCCTTTATTTTTTATATCTTTCGTATTTTTTAATATTGCTATAGGATTAATGTTTCCGTTACCGGCATACGGTCTTTTTTCGCTAATAGCCGCATAAGAGTCGGAAACGGTTAAAATGTCAATTAAAATTGGATTCACGCTCATGTCTAACGGCGGCGAATCCGGATAACCATATCCTTTTCTATAATGATGATATAATATAAACGGGCTTACCGAGTTAAGCGAATTAAACCGTTTTATTATTTTATTGCCGTAAACAGGGTGGTCTTTAACTATTTCAAATTCTTTATCCGTAAGCTTTCTCGGAGATAAAAGAATAGCTCTCGGTATATATAATTTGCCTATGTCGTGGAGCAGGCTTCCGTATTTCAAAAGCTTTCTGTCGGAAGAGCAGATATTTAACTTATCCGCTATTTTTTCGCAAACGTCGGCAGTATGGCGGCAATGCTTCCCAAGAAAATTAAAATTGTCGTCCATAAATTCGAGTATAAAATCAGCAAATTCGTCTAATGCAATAGTATTAAACATTCTATTTTTCGATAATTTTATTTGTGATGTTTTTTACATTTCCGGCTACTACCGCGCCTTTAATAAAAATTATTCCGTTTTTGGAATATTTTTTAAGACCATTGTCGATTTTTTTTAAATAATTCGTAAACATTTGATTTGCTAAAGCCGGCGTCGTGTGAGCGCCGTATAAAACGGCGTTTTCGTTTTTTATGGCTTTAACGAGGTCGAACTGGTAAAACTTAACCGGTTTATTAAAATAAACGTTGTAAATCTTTGCTCCTATAAAGCCGCCGCCTATAGAAATTATCAAAGTAATAATCCAAGTAGCCGCAAATAATGCTGATTTATTCTTATTCATAACATCTCCCGAATTAATGATTTTTTTTATATTCTATGCATCTTTGCACGGCTTTTAAGACGTCGCCGTTTTCTTCGTCTATAAACCTTTGCCTTATCCCAACTTCGGCGGCATCCGTCGTATATAGCCAGTAAAGTTCCGGCGGCATTAAAAGTCTGCCTATGCCTTTTCCTCTCGAACTTATTACTAATACTTCGGAGTAAGCTCCTTTGACGGTATGAAGAGTATCCCTGTAGAGATTTTTTTCGTATTCGGAAATATAAAGTTCGTCGTCTTTTACTATTCTTTCCCATTCTTCAGGTTTCTGGTAGAATACGAACAGATACTCGCTGTTTCTTTTAATGGTTTTAGTCGTATCGTTTTTCTGCAAATCTGAAACGGACTGCGTTATAAATACCAAAGACCCGCCGAATTTTCTATATTCTCTCGAACCCATTTCGATAAAAGGAAGAACGAGCTCGTTCGATGTAAATCTCCACGCTTCGTCCCAAATAACGAGCTTTTTAATCGTTCTGTCGCTTCTGTCTCCGTAGTAAATCTCTTTATTAATATGATGAAATATAGTCATTAAAAGAATATTTGTAAGAGTAGTGTCTTCCTTGATTTTTCCGAGCTCGAAAACGATAAGCCTGTTGGTAAAATCTATTTCGGATTTGCCGTCGAAAAACTTTTCGTATTGTCCGCCCTTTGCCCACGGAAGCAGATTATAATCCGCCAATTTTTTAAATTCTATGTCTTGGGCGTCTTTAGCTATTTGAAGGATTTCATCCCGCACTATAGTTATATTCGTATCGTTGCCGTATTTTTCGAAAGAATTTCTGATAGCGAGCTGTATCAAGCCTCTTTCGGTATCCGTGCAGGCGGAAGTAGGTTTTATCATTCTGTCCACTATTCCCACGAGTTGGGATATTTCCTGATTTAAATCTACGACGTTGGAAAAAGGATTGACGCATATAGGATGCGAAAAATCCGGTTCTATAAAGTCTCCGCCGAAAAGTTTAGCTATGCCGAGATAACTTGCTCCCACGTCTATTACGCGGATAATACTTTTCGGCAGCGTAATATAGTTAAATATAATATGGTTTACGAAAAAGGATTTTCCTTGACCCATAGGACCTACGACGCTTGCGTTCATGCCGCCGTTGGTATCCCATAAATCTATAAACATAAGCTGACCTCTGCGGGATATTAAAGGTATTACCGGAGTGCCCGAACCTTTCCAATCGGATTGCAAAGGCGTAAGATTGGCGGCGTTATATGAAAACATCGTATAAGCCCTTCTCGGAGCGAAATCCGTTAGAATTCTCGACGCGTTAAAAGGAGTTGAAGCCAAAAAGAAAGGCAGGACTACGAGTTCTTCTTGAAGTTCGAAGGCTTTTTGCGCCACGGTGTTTTTAACGGTAGATACGGCGTCGTCCAATACTTTATAGTCTTTATCGTATAGATACCATATCGGGAAACCTTTCCATACCTGCTGACCGGCTTCTGTTTCCCTTGAATATACCACAGAGTCTTCCTGCCTGTCCCGCAGTTTGCGGGATAAAGCGGATAAGCTTTTTTGTTTCATATTGATTTCCGCTTTGCCTGATACGGAAGTTTTTTCGTTGTCGTTGGCTTTTCTTAAGATAAAAGAATAAAAAAATCTCGTATTTATCTGATTTCTGTTTAAGTGTTCGGTAGAACCCAAGAAATCGATAGTTTCGAAACTCGTTACTTCCTGCGGAAAAGTTTTGACCGTCAAAGCTCTTCCGTAATAATTGTCAATCTTGATATATTTGCCGTGGTGCGGCTGAGTTATAAGAGTATCCCTTAATATAGACTGTCTTTTTATAAGCTCGTTTTCGTCGTAAATAAAAGGATCGTTCGGATTATGGTCCGGATTAAAAAACATTCTGTAGAAAAATATAAGGCTTTCCGGCTCTAAAGGTTCGGGTAAAAGGTTAGCCTGATTTAAAGTCGAAAATATCTGATTTTTTAAGGAAACTACTGCGTTAGCCTGAGTTTCGTTTTTAATGTCGTCATTGGTTAAATTGAACGGAACTTTGACGGTTAAAAAAACGACTATGTCTCTTAACGGAGCGCGCCAGTCGAGAGTAAAGCCATTATTTTTATGTTCTTTTAGGAATTTGGCGTAAACTTCTACTATTTCTTGAACCTTTTTTTCTTTCCTTGCTACGTAATTATCGATTATAGGGTCTGTAAAATCTCCGCCCCACATATTCCATTGCAAAATGGTATCGTTTGGAACGGACGGATTTTGATATATGCCGGTTTCAAGAAATTTAAGAGTATCTGCTCCCATAACCGTTTTGGGATATAAAATAAATCCAAAACCTAAATAATCCGGTTTAGACATAGGGTCTTCGATTATATAAAGTTCCTGTTCTTTATCGTAAGTGCGGGCAAATAAATATTGAGACAGAGGCACTTTTTCGAAAAATCTCGAAAACTCTTCTGCTTTAATGGCGTCGAGTTCGCTTAAACCCAAAAACGTCTTAATGTTTGAAAAAAGATTATTGACCACTATTATTATTCTCCCGTTTGGCGGCGTTAATATCGTTTTGGAAGACGGAATTATAAAATCCGCCTTTTGACTTTTTGTATTTCTTTACTACCGGTTTAGGTTGAGAGTATATAACGATATTAGATTTAACATCATTCGTTTTGCTGATAGAACCGAGCGGATTAAAAATTTTGCTATTTTCTGAGCGCATTAAATAATTGCCTAAAAGCCAACCGCCTTTTTTGATTTTAAAATAAATATACTGATAAGTATGAAGCATGTTATCGGTATCGACATACGGCATAACGAGCATTCTTAAAATCTTTGAATGAATATAAATAGGCGTAGTAGGTTTATTGATTAAAGATTCTTCCAAAGCCGTTTTATCTTTTTCCAAAATGGATTTTTTTAATAATAAAGACTCGTAAAATGTTTTATTATTAACCGGTTTTCCGCTCGGAAGCCTAAGCAGTTTATCGCCGGTATAAGTCGTTGCGCATCCTGAAAGTAATGCTGGAACGATACTAATGCTTAAGAGTAGAATAACCGCTATAATTTTTTTTCTCATGTTAATGACGCTCCTTTTTGAGATTTTCTTTTTTTTGCTCTATGATAGACTGCTTGTACACTTGATTTAAAGAACCGACGTAACCGCCGTTTACTCCTCTTACGTATTTAATGCCGCCTGAATTAAAACTTCCGGAGTACGGCATTAAAGAACAGCCTGCCAAAGCTACACAAGCTATAAAACCAAAAAAGCCTAATAGAATAATTTTTATTTTCACGGTAAATACGCTCCTTTTAAAAACATTACGTCTATTTTTCTGCCGGCGTTAATTTGAATAACCGGAAACATCTTATTTGCCATATTCATGTAAAACTGCGCAAGTTTTTGCGTAGCCTGAGATACGCCCCCGCCGAGACCTACCGATAATAATTCTCTGCCTGACGGAGTAATAGGCTGCTGCGTCGTAGAACCGGTAAGTCCCGAAAACGATAAGTTTTCCGAACTCTGTTGAAACGCTTGTCCTACGCCCTGAAGGAAACCTGCTACCAAAACCCTTGCAAGTAGCGCCCCTTGTTTAGTAACGACCTTACCGGCGAGACCTACTTTGCCGTCTTCTCCTACCGCTGTTGCGGTAATGGATTTCGACATCGCTACGCCGTTTTTAGATACGCAGGATAACTTTGATAGTCTTATATAAGCCCTGCCGGACGATAAAGAGCCCGTCGCCTGACCGAGCATAAAGCAGTTTTGAATGTTTGTTTTAAAAAAATTAGGAAGCTGATCGTCTGAGATTACTCTCATAAGAACCGGAACCGGACCGACGGAACCGCCGCCGCTCGTCGGAACTTCCGCTCCGGTTAAAAGTACCGCTTTAGCGAACGAACCGGGCAGAATGTTTTCTTTATGACTCTTTGGCGAGTTAACGGGATTTACGCTAGCCGGTTTATTGCGCGCAAGAGCATTGTTCGGTATTACGCCGGTATTGTTTTTTTTTACGACGAGACTAACCGTGCCGATAAGTCCGCTCGTAGTTCTGTAAATCGGTTTAGCTTTCGGTTTAGTAACCAAAGGATTGTTAAAGCTTCCATTTCCGTTATAAACGGGCGGCGGCGGAAAGGAATTAAAAGACGGCTTTGCCAATCCTTTTATTGATGAAGATTTTTTAATCTTTTCTTCGTTTAAATGCTTTTTAAGGCTTTTAACAGTAGATTCCAAACTTTTTAAACGCTCCGACTGCTTATTAAGTTTTGCGGAGTTGTTTACTATCCAGTTATGTTTTGCAAGCCCGCTCGGAACTATTAAGCTGACCGGAGCGTTATTTACTATTTTCTTTTGCGGAAGAGTAGAGTTATGCATAAATACGGCTATGATAAGAGAAAAAAATAAAATCGTAACGATAGCGATTATTATGGTTTTGTTTCTTTTGGCGGTATCGTTTTGTAAATGGCTTAAGCCTAATTTATGACCTATTTTCGATACAAAATCGTTTTTTTCGGCGTCGACTTTGTTGTCTGAGGACTCTTGTTGTTTTTCCTTATCGTCCATTTGTTCCCTCCACTATAAATAATCTGGTATTTTCTCCTTGTTTTAATACCGGAGATGCGATAGATATAGCCAGCGGTTGCGGACTCATCCATAAAAACTCCTTTTCCGATAAATTTACGGGCATATTCGCTTTAATTTTGTAAATTAGAAGAATAAAGTCTTTGCCTGCGTAAGCGTTTAAACCTTT
The DNA here is from genome assembly GCA_021794335.1 of bacterium. The sequence continues at coordinate 8,022 of JAJYQZ010000217.1, read as the reverse complement.
AATCGTAATTTGTTTAAATTTATATATTTTTTTAAGCGCAAACGAAGAATAGCCGTTCGGTATCTTAAAAAAATAGGCGTCTTTAATAAGTTCCGCAAGTTTATTCGTATAAACGGACGAGCGGTAATAAGAGACGTTCGTATTAATGCCCGGATTTAAAACGGGTTGCTTGAAAACAGGTCTTTTGCCCCCGCCGGATATAACGCTATTATTTGGTATCTGCGGATTTTTTAGCATAACCGTTAACGACGGAATATGGCGAGGTATTAAATTAAGAGAATAAGTTCCCGCCGGAGTCAATATATAAATATCTCTTGCGCTGTTATTATAAAGAAATTTAATCCTGCCGGACGGCTTTTGTTCTTCGAGAGGCAGTATTTTGACGAAAGCCGTATCGCCGGATTTTGATATTTCGATATTTTGGTCTTTGGAATAGATTATTTTGGTTATCGGATATGGCGTCGTAATCATCGTGATATTTTTCAAAGACACGTAAACCGTTTTGCTGTTTTTAACGGAATAGCTCCGAGCGTTAATCCGTTTTGGAGACGAAGGAAAAGACAAAACAGGACGGCTTTTTAACGCAGGAAATTTAATTACGAGAATATGACCTTCGGATATCGCTTTGATTTTATTTTTATCAAACCGCCTGCGCATAAGCAATGTAATAATAAGGTTATGCTTATCGCTTTTATAATCCGCCCGTTTTATAGCGTTTGAATTTATAACCGGCAATATTACCGGAGATTTAAAATTGGTTTTAACGTTACGGATTAAGACTTTCGCTATCCTGCCGGAAACGGTAAGTTTATAGGCGGGCATATACGAAAGCGTAACGGAGAGCGTATTATAATTAAGTTCCACGCTAAAGAGGCGGGCATAACGAACAAACTCTAATTTCTTTGTTAATTTGTTTTTTGTTTGTTCTTTCGTCGTTTGTTTGATTTGTTGTTTGTTTTGTTTTGGCAAAGAACCTGCGTGAGCGGTTCCGGCAAATAAACAAAGACTAACCGAGAATATTGATATTTTTTTCAACATATCCGTTCACCTCGAATTCGCCGTTAACTATTTTGTAAAGCAAACTAATTTTTATTGTTTTGTCAGATACCACGTTAGAGCCGATAATTAATCTATCCTGACCGATTACGGTAAGTTTGTTCGGAGAAACTTTTTCGCTTTTAATAGAAAAAAAGCTTGAAGCGTCGTTTCGTTTATACGTTTTTTCGTTGGATACCAAAGAAGACTGAAGCTCGCCGTAAGAAGCTGGAGACGCGTAATCAAGAAACTTTTTGTAATTGGAACTTATAGTCTGCGGAGTAAAGTTTTGAACGAGCTGCGATAAATAAGTTCCGATACTTTTAACGTAAAGAGGATTTGCGGAATTATTGGCTATTACGTATTTTTCGGAAACGGTCGGGATTACAATCGTCTTTTCCGAATTTAAAGCTTTGATAATAAACACGGCTTCAATTAAAATTACAATAGCAAGAACGATAACGGTAATTTTAAGGACGTTATTGTTCATTACCAGATACTTATAATTGTTTAGATATTTTTTTACGCTCATTCCGTAAACCTCGAAATATAAGCGGGCGGGACGCCCTTTGGGTTAAACAAGCCTTTTTTCCAGAATATATGAAACAAATAATTTTCCGGCTTGCCTTTTTTAAATAACCTGATATAAGCCTGCATGGCAATAATGCCTATGCCTAAACCAAGGATTAACTGACGCGCCGGAAACGAAAATATAAACGGAATCATCAGCATAATAAACTCGTCGAGTTCCCAGTTTAAAATTAAAGGATATCTATCGAGAGTTCTCGGGAAATAGGTTTTAATCTGCATTGTTCGTCTCCTTTTGACGCTTTGCCGATGCAGGCATGGAATTTTCCGGCGATTCTTCCTGTTTGTTAACAACTAATTTTAACGGAGTATATTCGTCTTTTTCGTTTCTTTTGACGTAATCAAAATACTTTGCGTCGAAATCGTCTATTTTTTTACAAATAGATAAAAAATCTTCAATGGCTTGGTCGGCTACGGCTTTTTGATATTTAAGTCCGCTTCCGCTTCTTAACTGATGAACAATCCTGTCTGCAATTTCGAGCCTGCCGGATATCATTTTTAATTCCAACGATTCCGCTCTGATTACTCTCGTAAGCGGGTCTTTAGCTCTTTCGACTTTTCTTTCGAGCCTTTGAGCCGTAGTTAATTGTTTATCCATTTTTAATGCCTCCTTAATTAATTGATAGTATTATTATTATAACAAGTTTATATTTATGTCAAGAAAAAAATTAAATCTGAAATTCTTTTTTTTGCTTATAGGCGAAATAAGAAATAGAAATTATAGGAATGCCTATGACTAATAAAGAACTTACCAATACGAGCACGGCGGATGCGGGAAAGACGTTTCTAAAGCTCATTAACCAATGATACGCTTTGACGTAATTTATATTTTTGACGAACGGCACGGTACCTGTATGGGTTTTAAAAAATAAAAGCGTATGGTAAATATTTTTTGCGCTCATTTGTAAATAAATCCAGTTAAATAAAATAAAAATTATCGTTATTTTGACAAATTCGCCGAGAGCAAATCCGCCTAAAAGGCTTTTAGTCATTCCTTTCGATAAAGAGCCGACGTAGCTTTCTTTAATTTTCGATAAAAACAGACCGAACCCGATAGACATGGAAAAATTAAAGAAAAGTATGTAAATTTTGTCGAACAGGCTTATATGGGTATCGTTAAATACCGGTATTAGCTTATAAAATACTCCGAGAGATAACGGAGTCAAAAATAACGATACCAAACCGGATAGTAATGAGTTCCTTAAGCCGATAGAGAAAAAATCCCAACGAAATAAGGTAGATAGAAATTTGGAATTTATTTCGCTGGACGCGTCCTGTTCCATTGCTCCTATGGTCTGGATTTCGGATATCGCAGAGAGTAAATTTAGAGGCTTTTGCAGATCGCCTCCCATCATAACTACGGGACTTCCGCCGCCCGATTTGCCAGCCATATCAAAACCTCCCTATAATGCTTCCGCCGAACGTAAAAATAGCGGAAACTATATAAAAAATAATAAACCACATAAAATTATCCCTGCGGGCGAACAGCCAATAGGCGAGTATTAAAGAGCCTACCGCGCAGATTTTAGCTCCTATGCCGCGCAGGACGGTATTAAACAGCATTGTCCAAAACGATGAATAAGTCGCTTTAGAGACGTAATGAAACGGATTTATCAACTGCAATGGGTCTATCATAAAAACCTCGAATATTAAATATTAAAAATAGATTGTATTTATAATATAACTTGATAGATTTAATATCAAGAAAAAAAATAACGATTATATCGGCGGTTATAATTCAGAGTGAAAAACTGAAAAAATTCAAATCCTTTACTTAAAATTTTATAAAATATAAAATTTTCTTGTTTATTTTTATTTAAAAATATTTTTGGAAAAGAGCATTTTTTTTGGGCGCATCGTTAAGACAGGGGGGTGATACATGTCTTAATACTAAATGCAATACTAAAAACAAATAGAATAAAAACTTTATAAAAACTCTTGCAAAAGAGACAGGCTAACTGATATATTTTTAGTGTCCGAAACTTTCCGCTATGCATGTCCGACATATATTCTTCTGCTTGCTCTAAAAAAACATGTCTTTTTCGCCGAAGAATATGCCACTACGACCGTCCTAAACGACCACTATACGCAAATATTTTCATATTACTTATCTTTTATACATGTACATATTAACAGTATTCTTGTTTGAAAATAAATATTATTATCTTTAATTTTTATTTGAAATATTATTTAATATTGTTTTTTATCCACCTTTGAGTAATTTCCGTAAAAATGGAATAGGCAGGAGGCAAATCCGTGAAGGGCGTTCTCGACGCAAGTCCGATTCCTCGCTTTAACGCAGGTTCAAGCGGTAAAATTAGCACATTCGGTACATTTTAAGGAATGCAAATTCTCAATATAATGCCTAAATAGTTTTGAATTTCTCTACAAATTTTTCGGTGATTTCCACAAAAGCCTTTGCCGATAAAGAAAGGTTGTCTAAAGATTGCGCCGCTAACGCAATTTTTCTTTTTATTTCCGGTTTTATAGGAACACAACATATTCCGCTGTAATTAAGCGGGATTGCAAGATTGGGAATAACGGCGGCTCCGATACCTTCCCTGACCATTTCAATAATAGTGCTTATGTTGCGCGCTTCTATATTTTTAATTTCATCCGCTTTCCTTATAGAATTCATTAAATTAGCTTCTACCAGCATTCCGCAGCTTGACCCCTTGAAAGTTAAAAGCGGTTCGCGTGCAAGTTCTTTTATACCTATGCTTTTTCTGCAACATAACTGATGTTTTTCGTTAAAAACTGCGAACATTCTGTCTTCTAAAAGCTGAACGGATTCAAGTCCTTCTGCCGGCAGCACTATAAAGCCTAAATCGACAGCGCCTTTTAACAGCCAATCCGTTACTTCCAAATCGGTTCCTTCAAACCATGAAACCTCTATTCCCGGATATTTTCTTTTAAATTCTTTTAGAATCCCTGGCAAGATTCTTATTGAAACGCTTTGAAAACAACCTATTTTGAGACTGCCGGTCTGCATATTTTTTAATGCCGATATATCTTCTTTTAACCTGTCTACTCCGGTTAAAATATCTTTGGCATGGCTATAAACTTTTTCTCCCGCTTCGGTAAGGGAAACGGTCTTTTTGTCGCTTTTAACCAACTTTATTTCAAGTTCGTTTTCAAGCGATGCTATAGAATGGCTCACTGCGGACTGCGTTATATAAAGAGCTTCCGCCGTTTTTGTGAAACTTTGAGATTCCACTAGGGTTTTTAAAATATTTAATTGAGTTAATGTCATGAGTAAATAATCACTTTAATTATAAAAATTATTCATTTGATTCATTATAAACCAAATCTTATAATATATTCAAGAGCATAGTTTGAAGTTTTTATAACGCATATAATCCGATGCATAAATATTTTATAGTTAATTGAATAAGCAAGCAAGTTGCGCGGCTTTATATTTTTAGATTGATAGTGTAATTTCATTATAAATATTAACATATTAATATAAATCATAAATTAATATAAAAACGGGGCGTCAAAATGAAAAATAATTGGAATGCCGAAGATTATGCAAAAAATTCTAAATGCCAGCTGCAATTAGGCGAAGAACTTATCGAAAAACTTTCTTTAACCGGCAATGAATCTTTGCTTGATATAGGCTGCGGAGACGGAAAAATAACCGCGAAATTATCAAAAATTTTAAACAAGGGAGAGGTAGCAGGTATAGATGCATCCGAAAATTTGATTAATTTTGCTTTAAAAGAATTTCCAAACAATAAATTTAAAAATCTGAGATTTTATAATATGGATGCATGCGAGATTAACTTTTCTAAAAAATTCGATGTTGCTTTTTCTAACGCTTGCCTTCACTGGGTAAAAGACCATAGCGGCGTTCTTGGAAAAGTTCACGCATGCCTTAAGCCTAAAGGCAGAATTTTATTTCAGATGGGCGGACGCGGCAATGTAGGCGAAGTCTTAGATGCCGTTAAATTAGTTCAGAAGAAACAGGATTGGAGCAGTTATTTCGATAATTTCGTTACGCCCTATCATTTTTACGATATTAAAGACTATGAAATATGGCTTTCGGAAAATCATTTTAAGCCTCTGCGGTTGGAATTGATTGAAAAAAATATTAAACATGCGGGTGAAGAAAGTTTTAAAGGATGGCTAAGGACTACATGGTTTCCATTTACCGACCGTTTGCCAGAGTCGTTAAGAGAAACTTTTCTTAACGAAGTGTCTGAAACTTATAAAATTGAGCATCCTGCCGATAAATCTGGCGCTATTAATGTAAAGATGGTTCGTTTGGAGGTCGAAGCGTACGCCGTCTAAATTTTATATATTGACATCAATTTGAATTCTTTTAAAATTATGGTCAAAATTAAAGGAGGATTTATTATGCCTAAAGCAAAAGCTTTAGTAATTATCTCATCGGGCAGTAACGATTCTGCAAAAGTTAAAGTAGGACTTAATTTAGCATGGAGGACAAAAAACAGCGGAGCATTTGAAGACGTGAAACTCGTATTTTTAGGTCAAGGAGAAGAATTTATCGCAAAAACGGACGACAAAGAAATACTTGAAGCATATGAACAGGTTCTCGCAAATAATATAGTCCCTCAGGCGTGTGTTGCGGTAGCCGAAGCATACGGCGTATCTAATATTTTAATAAATAAAAAAATAGAACTTGTCAGAGCTGCGGGGTCAATAGCGCTATTTATGGCTGACGGGTATCAGCCTTTAACTTTTTAGTTTATTTTACTGAATAGTCAATATATAATAAAATAAAATTCAAATTAAAATTTTAATTTAATGTGAGAGTATTAAGAGGTAAAATTGGAAACGGATGCTATATTTATCAGAACGCCGGAAACAGAATGGATACCCGCAAGTTCTATTTACGGCGAAAGCGTATTATATGAAGGCAAAGAAATAGTTTATGTAAAGCAGCTGACAAACAGGCTTGAAAAAGGAAAAGGAGTTGCCTATTTAATTAAATTCGTTCCTCCCGAAGGCAAGATAATCAGAACCATAGCCGTTGCCCGTTCGGACGAGCATGTCTATATACTTGAAGGCGGACACTGTTACAGAAATGGTGAACAGAGATTATTTCCAGGAGATTACGTATTGAATCCTGAAGGTCATCCTCATGCTAATCTGGTCAATATCGAAACCGTAGCTCTCGTAATATGCACGGGAGCAACGGATGAGGTAAAAGAGATAACGGTAATAGAACCGAAACCTTAGTAGAAATATAGGGTATAAAATTATGAATTTATTTTCAAAAAACGCTAAACTTAAATCTCTCTTGGACAATCTTCATTCAGAGAATGAAAAGCAGTTAATATCTCAGGCAAGAAGCCAATTTAACGGAACGGACGAAGAATTTTAACAATTGTTAGCTAAATATAATGTATATAACCCAATTGAAAAAGCTAAGCTGCTTGAAGAATACAAAATAAAAATTCAAAGCGAAGAGCTTGCTCTTTCAGTCTCTCCTGAAATGGGGTTATTTCTGTTTTCGACAGCCATGATTGCAAAGCCGAAAATAATATTAGAACTTGGAAGTTCTATCGGAGTTTCTACGCTTTATTTTGCTGAAGCGCTCAGACAGCTTAATAATAACGGTTATGTTATAGCAACCGAATTAAGTAAGAAAAAATGCGGCGTTATTCAAAAAAATGCCGAATCATCGGGTTTAGACAAGTATATAAAAATATTTCAGGGAAATGTCTTTGATACTATTAAAAATATCAATGAAAAAGCAGATATTGCTTTTATAGATATATGGACATCGGGCTATTTGGATATTTTTAAGGCGATAAGGCATCTATTAAAGACCGGCTCCATATTTATAGCCGACAATATGTTTTCTGCCGGTAAAGATGCAGTGCCCTTTAAAGAATATCTTGATAAAGATGAAACGATACATAATATAACTTTAGATTTTGAATCCGGAGTGGAATACGGCATTATTTTGTAACAATAAGATTAGATAAAAGCGCTTAATAAAAATTATAAAAACTGACATGATTATCAGCGACTATAAAACGCTCGAAGAAATACTGAACGTTTCTAAAATAGGAGTTCTTGGACTGTTTAACGGAACGTCGCCGTACACCGTTCCGGTTAACTTCGTCTATCATGAAAAACATATTTATTTTCATTCCGCGGAATCCGGAACCAAGATAGATATTTTAAAACGTAACCCAATCGTCAGCTTTTTGGTTTTTATAGACAGAGGCATTCTTCCCAATAATATTCCGTGCAAAATAGGACAGTCTTTTAAAAGCGTTATGATAACGGGAGAAGCGGCTATCGTTGGCGATATAAAGGAAAAAAAAGACGCAATGGAAGCCTTAATTAAAAAATATGTTCCCGAAGGCGGATATATCGTATTAACCGAAGAAATGGTCAAAAATCATAAATCTAAAAACAATA
>JAJYQZ010000132.1 GCA_021794335.1 bacterium | reverse complement strand
ATATTTTGTTCGTCCTTATCCCCATTAAGGATATAGCAAATTGCCTCTATTCTGTTTTAAATACATCCTTATTATCATCTATGACTTTTATAGCGAATTTAACAATCATTGGATCAAACTGCGTTCCCGCATTTTTCTTTAATTCATCGACGGCATATTCGACGGGTTTCGGCTCTTTATAAGACCTTTTAGTTAATATAGCGTCTATAGTATCGATAACGCTTATAACTCTTGCGCCGAAAGGAATATCTTCTCCGCTTATCTTTTCCGGATAACCGGATCCGTCGAATTTTTCGTGATGATATAGAATATAATCCGAAATATGCGAAAATATACTGATATTTTTAAGCATATCGCGCCCGATTACAGGATGTTTTTTAATTTCGTCAAATTCTTCGTTTGTCAATTTCGACGGTTTCAATAAAATGGCATCGCTTATGCCTATTTTTCCTATATCGTGAAGTTTCGCCGCTAAAACTATTTTCTTAATCTCTACCGGCGAAAGTTTTAATTCTCTGCCTATTTCCCTTGCAAGAAAAGAAAGCCTGTTAGAATGTTCTTTGGTATAGGCGTCTCTTGCGCCTAACGCCATGAGAAATACCTCTACGAATTGATTTTGAAGTTCCGAATATTCCATGTTCTTTTGTTGAAAATCTTCAATAAAATTAATTAAAGTTGAGAAATATTAAATTTCTTTTTCATTATAAACATTTTTATTTATAGCAAACATAACGACTGCCTCGCCTTTATATCGATACATTATACATTAGAAAGCACAGCAGTCTTGCTCGGTAAATGTCGTAAATACATAATTGCCGCCCAAAGCGGGCAAGTCTTTTAACATAGTCCAAGCAACGCCGGTTTGCCCTATAGGCTGAACTACCGGCTCCGGCACGGGCATCGACAAATCATATCTAACTGCCGATTTTATCCATATAGGGTCGGGATAATCCTGACATACGCCCATATAAGTAGGCGGGCCGACAGTGCCGAATTGATGCAGATACTCATGCATTAAAAACTGCGTTTTAGCGGCTATTCCAGCGGCATTTTGAACGGGGTCGTTAGAACCTCCTATATCGCCGTCAACTGGAAAAACTCCGCCCCACGAACCCATACACCAGAACATCGGGTCTAACGGCTGATAAATTTGAGCGGCTGCGGAATCGGCGGCGCAGGACATCTGCGCTATGGGATTTGCAAAAAGAACGGCTTCTGGACTTCCGAAAGTAGCCAGTATGTCCGACTGCCACATAAGGTCGGGCTCTGATATAAAAGGTATATTAATATTAGAACCATAAGGCGACTGCAAGCAAATTAAATCCTGAGCCAGACCTAAAATATTCAGTATAGGGAAATTATAATAATGAGCCTGATAAAACGAATAATGTTTCGGATGTTTAGACTGGTCTCCATAACCGTAAACTCCTGTAGGGTTAGGAATTGCTACACCAAACGCCTGAAAGCAAAATGGCTCTTGGACGACTTCGGTAATATGCGCCGGCTGCCACATAGAAAAAGTAATTCCGGGTATCGGCGGAGCCGGCGGCGGTAACCTCTGGCAAAGACAGACTGGAGGCAAATAATCCTGATCGTCTGGTATGCCGGGAACAACTGTACGACCGCCTATCCTTATCGGAAATATTCCCGCCCAGTCGACGGACGTAAAAATTCCTGCCGGCGGTTCGGTAAAAATAGTATCTCCTATTTTGCATACTCCGGCGTAAGATTTTAAATTAAAATCTAAAAGTATAAAAAGAGATAACAATATAATTTTTAAATATTTGCGCATAATAGTTACTTGTAGTTTGGATTTAATAATCCTGATTCCTGCAACGCTTTATTTATTTTTTTATGTTTTTTTATATTTTTAATAGCTTGGTAAACCGCATTTTTACCGTATTGTTTAACGTAAATAGTAGAACCTTTCTGCCAAATAACGCTTGGAACGGCTTTTAATTTAAATCTTTTTTGTAATGCTTTCATATAAAAATAAACCGGAATGCCAAGCTTTTTTTCGAGTTTATAATAATCGCCTTTCGTTATTAAAAGCATAACAGCTATATTATTTCTGAATTTAGAATGTCTAAACCACTTTACCTGTTTTTTGGAGTCGCCGTTTATTACGATTAAAAAATTCGGCATATAAACATAATCCGTAATCTTATACCTAAAACCTTTTGGATATATTATATTGCCCTTAGAATCCCTAATATTAAACTTTAACGTATAATACATAGACGGCTCAAAAACTTTAGTATGAAGTGCCGTAGGCAACGAAACTTCTTGGTTATAAGGCTGATAGTTTTCTACCTGTCTTTTAATATGAGAGTGCTTTATAACCGCCTGCCAATCTACTTTTTTGGCTTTATTTTTTATAACGGAAAGCAGGTTCTTTTCTCTAAACCTGTAAGTCTTGCCGTAAACGCCTAAATTTATAGTTTCGCCTTGTGCGCTTCTTATAAGATTAACGATAATAAGCGCAACTATAAAAGCAAAAAAAATTACGGTTACAATTAAATTTAGAGTAAAAACCGTTTTTTTTACGACCTTACCTGCTTTTTTAGCTTTTTCTTTAATATTTATTTCCATAATTAAGTTTGTGTTTTACGAAAGCTTCGTAATCGTAGAGTATATTTTGTTTTATTTTAACCTGTGTCCTTAATCCTATAGTAACGGGATAATGCGATAATTTACCGTCTGAATGCTTATAAATCATTACTATTTCCGGTAATTTTATAATGCCCATCCTCTTAACTTCGTTAGGGTGATTTTCGGCATTAACTTTCGTATAGAAAAAACCGTATTCGTTGGCTACGATTTTTAACTGCAATAATTCTTGCAACGAATATGGGTCGCTTGGATTATAAAATAAAACAAGTCCCATTCGTTTTCTTAATTTTTTATAAATTTCTATTTTTTTATTGTGATTAATCTGATACGAAATAATATTCCTATATTGCGAAGAACCGCCTACGTGAGTATTCATATAATTCAAAGACGGATATTTAGTCATAACGTAACGCCACATATAAGCATACTGCCTTGCCCTGTCGCCGGCTACCGACTGAACTTTTATATAATTATAAACGTTTTGCTCTGTCGGATAAGAAATAGATTCATATTTAAATTTTTTTAAAAGTTTTTTAAACTGCTCTGCCGGCATAGCCATCAGGGTTTTTGAGG
>JAJYQZ010000020.1 GCA_021794335.1 bacterium | reverse complement strand
AAAACCAAGGATTATTATTATACCGAAAATGCCAATGGCAACGGACGGGGACATAAATTTTTTATTTTTGTCTATTTTAAAATCTGTTTTAACCTTAATCCTGCAATAGAAGTTTATTTTCTGGATTACCGCTTCGCTCTCGTGTCTGACGACACTCGTGAAGTTTCTTTGAAACTTTCCCGCTGAAGCGGGTTGGGACATCTTTTGGGTTAAAACCTCGATACCCGCATAGTCATTCCCGCGAAAGCGGGAATCCAGAATTTGCATATAAAAGAAACATTTAAATATTTTCTATTGCAGGATTAAGGTTTAAAATTTATCTTGACATAGTTTTTATAAAATAGCATACTTTAAAATATAAGTGCAAATAAAAAGCAAATAAAAAGGATAATATTTTATAAAACTTAAATAAAGGAGTAGGTTATGCGAAGTGAGCCCGACAGTAGTAACTACCCCACTATCATCTGTCATTGTTGTTTAACAAATACAGGAAGTGGCTTTAGCTCATTATTTAAGAGTCGAATATTAAAAAATACAAATTTTTCACCGGCCTCGTCAATTTATCTGATTTAATCCGCTTTGTATAATCTTTTAATATTTCTCTCTTTCAGGTAAGCAGTTAAAGTTACTTATAAAGAGAGAAAAAAATGTTAAAGGATAAAATCTGTAAAACCTGCATGGCAATATTTCTTTTAATCCTTGCACCATTTTTCTCCCTCGGCGTTTATAAAGCGTTTAGCCTTATGCGGCTCAATGCCTTAAATACCTTAAATTATCCACATAATTTTTAAATGCGGAGGTGAAAATTGAAAGAAGATTACAAAAATAAACTCGACGAACTGCCTGTAGATATAAAACTCCGGGCGGTTGACAGGCTTAAAGTTCATCTTATGAGGCAAAAATATGGGTATTTTTCCAGACTTTGTCTGTTGCTTGCTTTAATAGGTCCCGGGATACTGGTTATGATTGCCGATAACGACGCGGGCGGGGTCATAACTTACGCGCAAACAGGCACCATATTCGGAATTGGATTTTTTATTCCATTTATGGTATTAATGCTTCCGGTTGCCTATATCGTTCAGGAAATGACCGTCAGGTTAGGCGCCGTTACGCACAGGGGGCATGCCGAAATGATATGGAAAAGATACGGAAAATTTTGGGGGCTGTTTAGTCTTTTTGACCTTGTCGTTGCAAATATTTTAACATTGATAACGGAATTTATCGGGATTACGCTTGGCATGGAGGTTTTTGGAGTATCTCCGGTAATTTCATCGGCGACGGCCGTTGTCGTTATCGCGTCTATTCAGCTATTTTTGCGTTATTTCACATGGGAGTGGATTAGTTTAAGCATTGCGGCATTTAATCTGGTTTTTATTCCGCTGGTCTTTTTTGTCCCGCATCTCCACTGGGGAGCCGTTGCAAAAAGCTTTACCTCATGGCATATACCAGGCGGAGTGAGTTCGCTTTTTATATATGTGATTCTGGCAAATCTGGGGACTACCATCGCCCCGTGGATGTTATTTTTCCAGCAGTCTTCGGTCGTGGATAAAGGGCTTACCGTTAAAGATATCAGGGATGGGCAGATAGATACCTTTATAGGTTCCGTCGTCATGGTAATAGTCGCTATCGCGATAATTATAATAACCGGATTCACGGTTTATAGCGCGAATAATACCGCTAATACCGCTAATCTGGATATACAAAATATTATTTCTATCGTTTCTTCGAAAATGGGTCCTCTTGCGATGAAACTGTTTGCTTTGGGGCTTGTGGAGGCCGGTCTTATAGCCGCGATCGCCATTTCCGCAAGCACCTCATGGGCAATGGGCGAGGCATTCGGCTGGACAAGAAGCATAAATCTTCCCCCGCTTAAAGGCTGGTACTTTTACCTTCCTGGGCTTGTGAGCATCATGTTCGCAGGGACGGTAGTTCTTATCCCGAATGTTCCGCTTGGATTTTTAAATTTAACCGTCCAGGTCATAGCCTCGATTTTTATGCCGGCGGCAATGATGTTTTTGCTTTTATTGTTAAACGATAAAGAGATAATGGGGGTTCGTGTCAATAGGCCGTGGCAAAATATATCTGCTTTTATTATAGTCGGATTTCTTATACTGATGAACGGATTATACGGCTTAACGGTAGTGTTCCCGCGCATCTTTGGTTAATTTTTATTATATTCTAAGTTTAATTTACGGAGAATAAAATGAACGAAAACAAGATTATAAAAAAGGTTAATCTGGACGAAGATTGGGAAGAGTTTATTAAGAACGAAGGACTTCTGGATTACAATAAGATACCGCTTAAAAGAGCGGAGATACGAGGATGGATAAAAATAGCCTTCTGGTTTTTAAGAATTTATATATTGATTATGGTTATATTGGTCATAATAGGTTTTTCGAGGATACATTAACCGTAGCCGTCCCTTTTTTCTTTAAAAAAGTCCTTTAACAAGAGGGATGATTCTAATTCCATAATTCCGGCAACTATTTCTACATTATGATTAAGCCTCTCGTCGTTAAGGGTATTATAAAGCGAATTTACGGCTCCCGCTTTTGGGGCTTTCGCTCCATAAACCAATCTTTTTATTCTCGATAAAACTATTGCGCCGCAGCACATAAGGCAGGGCTCAAGGGTAACATATAAAGAACAGCCTTCGAGTCTCCAGTTATTAAGTTTTTTTTGCGCTTCTAAAATTACTTTTATTTCTGCATGCATTATGCTTGATTTATCTTTTTCCACAGTATTAAAAGAAGACGCGATTAATCTGTCGCCTAACGCGACAATAGCGCCGATAGGCACTTCACCTTCTTCTTTTGCCTTTTTAGCCTCGCCCAAAGCCAGTTCCATAAATTTAACGTCATAATGATAATTCATAAATAAAATTATTAATTGAAATTTGTTCGGATATTATGGTATAAACAATAAGATATTTATTATATAATATAATACATTATGATTTTAGTCTAATAAAATTACTTTAATTTTGCAATAGAAGTTTAATTTTCTGGATTCCCGCTTTCGCGGGAATGACGATAAGGGAATTTAAACTTTAACCCAACGGGTGTCCCAACCCGCTTCAGCGGGAATCCAGTATTTACATATAAAAGAAACATCTAAATATTTTCTATTGCAAAATTAAAGAAATTAGCGATAGTTTTTATAATTTTTATAAAGTGAATAAAAGGCTTCC
>JAJYQZ010000178.1 GCA_021794335.1 bacterium | reverse complement strand
AATCTACGGTCAGCTTAACGGCTTCATCAATGCTGAGCTTCGGCTTCCATCCGAGAACGGAGAGAGCTTTGTCGATGTTAAGAGTTAAAAGTTTGGCTTCATGCAGGGCGGATTCGACATGAAGATTAGATTTGGCTTTGTTGTGTTCGATAGTTGCGGCGGTTACGCCGGAAACGTCTTTCCATTCTCCTTTGCCGTAATATTTTACCACTTTCTCCGCGACTTCTCCGACGGTTGCGGCGGCATCCTGAAGAGGCCCGAAATTCCATGCGCCGGAGTATATCTTAGGGTTTTCTAATATTTTGGAAGCCAGGAGCAGATAGCCGAAAAGAGGCTCTAAGACATGCTGCCATGGTCTTATCGAACCCGGATTCCTTACTTCGATAGGCTCGTCTTTTTCTATTGCCCTTACGCAGTCCGGTACAAGCCTGTCCTTAGCCCAGTCTCCGCCGCCTATCACGTTGCCTGCTCTAACCGTTGCCATTGCCTTGCCTCGGCCGGGTCTGTCAACGTTAAAATCCTCCGGATTAAAAAAGGACTTCAAGTAAGCCGAAGAAATTAACTCCGCCGCTCCTTTGCTTGCGCTGTAAGGGTCGTAACCGCCCATAGGGTCCGTTTCTTTGTATCCGCATAACCGCTCTTTGTTGTCGTAACACTTATCGGAAGTGATAACTATAAGAATTTTTGCGCTTTCCGACATCCTGAAAACCTCGAGGACGTTTGCAGTGCCGATAACGTTGGTTTCTATAGTTTCAAGAGGTATTTTATAAGACTCCCTGACTAACGGCTGAGCCGCAAGATGAAATATTATTTCCGGCTTATAATTATCTACGGCGGAATTTAATTCCTTAAATCACCGTTAGAAACTTGAAAACCACCCTCAAGTTATTGTAAAATATAGGTATCTAACAAATACTAACAATAACCCAAAAGGTGGCTTATAATGAAAATTTTATCACTAAAATTAAAAATGGGCAACGAAAAAATTACATCATTCGGCGGTAGTGTTCTAATAGCCGATTTTATTAAAAAATTAGGCATTGAAGAAAGATTAGATTCTTATCTTCCCAAAGCCGGAAGCAACAGAGGCTATAAGCCCTCCCAAAAAATATTATCTTTCATATCTTCCGTTATGTTGTCCGGCGAAGGCAGATACGTTAATATAGACCGTCTAAGAAAAGACGATACTATTAAAACTATATGGGGATTAAATAATATGCCTCATAGCACTAAGATAGGCGAATGGTTTTTAAAGAACGGAGAAAGTAAAGGAGACTTTGCAACGGGAAAGACCAAAAAAATAATAGACGATATATCTTTAGATTTAGCTATAAAGGCATTAAAAACAAAAAATATAAAAGAAGCAGTGTTCGATGCCGATGTTTCCCTAATAGAAGCCAATAAAAAGGAATCCAAAAAAACTTACAAAGGCTTCAGAGGCATGGGTTCTTTATTAGGCTTTATAAACGGCTACTGTGTATATTCAGATTTTAGAAATGATATAAACATATTATTCCGCACGTTTATAAAAAGCATGCCTTTTTATGTGCGGCAATAATATGTTTATGGTTCACGCCTCCGTCGGATTATTAGATCAAATTAAGTATATTCACGCTAAATTATCCGAAAACGGCATTAAAATGGTTTACAGGTCGGACTCTGCAGGATACGATTCGGACATAATTGAATACTGTTCTAATAACAATATAACCTATTATATAAGAGCCAAAGAATTTGGCTCTTTAAAAAAAGAAGCTTACGAATTAGAATTCCAAAAATTAACCGAAGAAAAACAGATATCCGAATTCGTCTATTTTTTAAAAGGATTACCCGTTAGAATGATAACCACCAGAGAAAAAGCAGAAACCGATCTTCCGTTGGAAATTTACGGAAGCTACAGATTTATAGCGACGAACTCAAATAAAAACATAGTTAACGTATACGAGATGTATAACGACAGAGGAGTATGCGAATACAATATTAAAGAACTCAAACAGAACTTCGAACTTGACCGCCTGCCTTCAAGCTATCTCGGAGCAAACGGACTATGGGCTTCAGTTGTAGTTCTTGCCTACAACATAATGATGGCTTTTAAACAGAAACTCAATATTAAAAGATTAACGGCAAGAACGGTAAGATGGATTTTAAGTATTCCCGCTAAAATAGTCCGTCATGCAAATAGATTAACCTTAAGCCTTTCTGCAGATAAGAAGACATTTAAAAGAATACTTAAATGGAGAGCTAAATGCCTGACGTAAATATAAAACTAAATTTTTTATATCAATTTTCATATAAAATATTACATTCAATATCTAAAACAAAGGAAGAGACCTGTTTAAAAAACCCTCTTTTTTGCAATTTCGCGTTTTTTGGGATAAAAAAATCTGAAGGTTATCCGAAAAAACTAAATAATGATAGTCTGTTTTTGCTAAAAATAAAAAATAATCTATAATTAATCGCTAAAAATAATAAAAAACGATAAAAACTATTTAAAATTAAAATGTGAAGTTTCTAACGGTGAGTTAAGGTATTAATATAATCCATTGATCACTCCTATAATCTTAAAAAATTAAATAAAGTAGTTTTTAAATTTCTGGTCTATATATTTTTCGTTATTCTGTATAATATCGATTAATTTATCTTGTTCCGCGATTGCAACGATTATTTCTTCAAAAGATATATTTCTTTCCGACTTTAGCCGTTCATTTTTATCGTTGCTCCAGTTTACTATTTTTTTCGGCAGATTCATCTTCGTCGATTAATTTAAAATTTAGTTTAGTTTATGCATGTATTATATATCTAATACGCTACAATTTGAATAAGCAAATAAATAAATTAGAAACATTATTCCGAAGTAAAATATAAAAACCGTCGAACGCAGGCGGGAGTAAGAGAATAAATAAATCTGACACCATTATTGTGATTATTGTAATTTATTAAAATCCCTTAAATAAATTTTGCACCATTATTTTCTATTTCTTTTTTTCCACTTTTTTTAATTAATTTTTTATAACAACCCATTTGTTTGTTTCACCTATATTAACTCCAGAAATAGGAAGATACTGGAACCTATCGTCACCGAATGTATAATACTAAAAACACCGAATTAAAATTCCTGTTTTCACCGACTAAAAAGTCAGGTCGTTACTTTCTGCTAAATTAGATATTCTAAGTTCTAAGTTATTTATTAAAGAT
>JAJYQZ010000174.1 GCA_021794335.1 bacterium | reverse complement strand
TTTGCCGGACTTAATGAATGCGCCGTTATTTACAATATCGAAACAAAAGAGGTAGAAAGAGCCAGAAAGAATTGGCCTTTTATCAAGAATCGTTTCAACGAAGCATATAAAGATATTATATAATTTTATAATATTTTGGGATATGGAATTACACTGCGTAAACCTTAAAGATATTATTATTAACCCTGCCCCGCCCTTAAGCGCAGGTTTTGACAAAAACGAAGAACAAAATAAAGCCGGTTTAAACCGGACTGCCGAAATAACGCCGGATTCCCTGCCCATACTTGATTACGCTATTAAAGAGATGTTTAATATACATATGCAGGCTTCCCAAACAATATGGGACAAAAAGATGTTTGACGACGAGTTTAAAAGGCAAGGATCCGGTTTTATCGTCTGTTATACAAACGATGAATATAAAAAATTGGATAAAACCGTTAGCAAAGCTTTTATCCACACCGGAAATATGAAGGATGATATAAAACTTGGCCTAAAATCAAAAATTATCGCGTTCTTTATTTTTTACACCGTTTTGGATGAAATGCATATCCTCGATATTACGGTTGCTAAAAATGAACAATCGAAAGGAATCGGAACATTTATACTGGATTATATCCTGAGAAAATATATAAATTTGGGCGTAAAATATTTTTATCTGGAGGTAAGGGTGTCGAATGACAGAGCGATAAATCTTTATAAAAAATTCGGCTTTAAAATATTTATGTTAAGAAAAGGTTATTATGACGACAACAAAGAGGACGCTTTATGTATGGTAAAGGAGGCCGTTTAATAGATTTGAATAATTCGGATATTAATAATTCAAAAAGCAACGCCGTTCGTGATCCGCTCATTATAAGCGAAAAGTGCGAAATAACGGTTAACCAAAAGATAAAAGATACCGAAGGAACCTATATTTTGAGGCTTAAAAACAGGTTCATAGCGTCAAATTATGGGCCAGGCCAGTTTGTTATGATTAAAATCAACAACGGCGGCAACGGCTTTGCTCCGTTATTAAGCAGGCCGTTTTCGATTTTTAACAAATTTAACGAGAATGAATTTGAGGTATTATACAGGGTTTGCGGAAGAGGAACCGGTATTTTAAGCAAAATCCCGAAGGGGAATTTTTTAAATGTAGTTGGTCCGTTGGGAAACGGATTTAATTTTAATACAGATTCGGAGAAAAATAAAATTCATGTTTTAATTGCGGGCGGCATAGGCGTTGCTCCTTTATATCCCATTCCGGGG
Source organism: bacterium (assembly GCA_021794335.1). Next base: position 1,960 of record JAJYQZ010000174.1, on the reverse strand, counting down.
CATATACTTAATAATTACCGATTTGACGATAGTATTGCGGACGGCGGCTTAAACAATGAATATAACAACAATAAGAACGGCAAGAATAAGAAGGATAAGATAGTTTTATATTACGGCGCAAGAAAGGCGGAGGAGCTTTATTTCAAGTATAGCATTCATTCGAGGTTTGACGAGGTTTACTTTGCAACCGACGACGGATCGTTTGGATTTAAGGGAAGCGCAGTTGAATTACTGTTTCAAAATATCGGCGAATATTTAGGCGAAGATAAAGCGGAAGATTTTAATGTTTCGTTTTATGCATGCGGTCCCAAACCGATGCTTTCGGCATTAGTCGATAAGTTTGAGGAAGCCAAACTTTTAGAAAAATTACAGTTATCTTTGGAGGAAAGTTTCGGATGCGGCATAGGCGTTTGTCTTGGATGCGCGGTAAAGTGCAAGGATGCAGGCGGCGATGGTTTAAATTTTGCTTATAAAAGGGTTTGCCAAGACGGCCCTGTTTTTTATGCCGGCGAATTATACGGCTTTACCGGCAGCAAGGATGTTTTAAAAACAGCTTCCCAAGAAAAAAATCATGGACAAAATTTAAATAAAAATCAAAATATAGACCTTTCGGTTAAACTTGGAAATTTAAAACTCGATTACCCGGTTATGCCGGCATCAGGGACATTTGGGTATGGCGAGGAGTTTATAAATATTGTAGATTATACATATTTTGGAGCGCTTGTTACGAAAGGCATTTCGTTAAGTCCGTCCAATGGAAACGAAATGCCAAGAATTTGCGAATCGTCATGCGGCTTAATTAACTCTATCGGGCTTCAAAATGTTGGTTTTGAAAGGTTCAGGGATGAAAAACTATCATTTTTAAGGCATTTTAGCAAGCCTGTAATTGTAAATTTTTTTGGAAAAAGTGTAGAGGAGTACGTTCTGCTTGCAGAAAAATTATCGGGGCTTCGGGGAATTAGCGCTCTGGAGGCAAATATTTCATGTCCCAATATAAAAGAAGGCGGAATGTCTTTCGGCGTAGGTCCCGAGATTGTTTATGAGCTGGTTTCATCCGTAAAGGAAGTTATAAACGGCAAATTGCCTTTGATAGTAAAATTATCCCCTATGGTAAGCAACATTTCTTTGATTGCCGAGGTTTGCGAGAAAGCGGGTGCGGATATTATATCTTTAATAAATACAATCCCTTCCGCTTCAATCGATATAAAAACTAAAAGTTTTAGATTAGGCGGGGGCTTCGGGGGTCTTTCCGGTCCCGCCGTCAAGCCGGTTGCTTTAAAACTAGTAAACGATGTATATAACAGCGTCAGGATTCCTGTCATAGGAATGGGCGGAATAAGCTCGTGGGAAGATGCGGTGGAATTTTTTTTGGCGGGCGCTACGGCAGTTGCGGTAGGAACTTATTCGTTTATAAATCCTAAAATAATCCCTGAAATAACCGGGGGGTTAAGGACTTATTTGATAGAAAACGGATTTAACAGCGTTTATGAAATTATCGGGCTTGCAAATATAAATAAAAGTAATTAACCGGCAATAAAATAAAAATGATTAAACTTTAAATAAATCTTTAAAGAAATCAGGACTTTTACATAAGTTAAATGATGGCGGACAGAATAGTTAACGATTTAAGCAAAAATAAAAGCGATATTTTGTTAAATGTTTATGACATCCTGCGGGGCAAATTCGGGCAGATGAACTGGTGGCCCGCGGAATCGGACTTTGAGGTTATAATAGGCGCAATATTGACTCAGAATACAAGCTGGAAAAATGTAGAAAAAGCAATAGCCAATCTAAAGACAAACGATCTTTTATCCTTTGAAGCGCTTTACGATACGGATATAAGAAAATTAGGAGAATTTATAAAGCCTTCGGGGTATTATAACCAAAAGGCAAAAAAAATTAAAGAATTTATAAACTTTGCAAAATCTGATTATGATTTTTCCCTTGAATTAATGCGTAA
>JAJYQZ010000107.1 GCA_021794335.1 bacterium | reverse complement strand
TCAGCTTGAAAAGACGCTGAAAGCGCTGTATTCCACGGGCTATTTTTCAAATATTATGGTTTTTTCAAAGATAGACCGCAAGCAGAAATTTATGTACTTAAAATTTATTTTTGTCCGGCGTGTTTATATAGAAAGAATCGATATACGCGGGCTTAAGGATACGGGGGTATCCGAAGAAAATATATTAAAATCCATCCCTTTAAAAAAGGCAGGACAGTTTTTAAAATATTATAAAGAAATAAGCATAGGCGAAATAAAAAATATAATGTCGGATGCGGGTTATCCCGATGCCAAAATAGATATTTCGTCCTATGTTCTGAGAAACATAAAGAAATATGTCATAGATATAAATATAACGCCAAATAAACCTGTAATCATTTCAAATATTTTCGTTAAGTTTAAGGTTTACTACCCGAAGGAAAAAGTTGCAAAACTCGTCAAAGATATTACAGGCAAACCCTTGAATAAACTTTTGATTAAAAAATTGAGAAGAAAAATAAGAGGCATCTATAAAGAGGATGGCTACCTTAATACTATTATACCGGAACCTAAAATTACATATATTTCTAAGTATAAAGCCATAATAACCGTCGAAGTTCATCCCGGGTATAAAATTCTCTTTCATTTTAAGGGAATAAGTCCGTTAAAAGCAAGTTTTATCGAAGATTCCGTGTTTAATATAAAAAATGTCCTAATATTCGACGAATCCACATTTATTTCATTTAAAACCGTATTGACAGATTTCTATAAAGAAGAAGGATATTATTATGCGGAAGTCTCTCTTAGGGAGGAAAAAGATTCGAATAATAAAACGATAAATTTATATTACACGGTAAATAAGGGTTTCAGAGTTGCCGTAAAAAGTATTACCATAAAAGGAAATGAGCCGTTCAGCAAATCCGCAATATTATCATTGATGAAGACCGCTCCTACATCCTTCTTTAGCAGGCAATATTTTCGCAGGAAAAGACTGGCTGACGACATAACCAATATAGAAAATTATTATAATAACGAGGGGTATTTTGCCGCCCGTATCTCGCAGCACTTAACCTTTAGCAGGGATAAAAAGAGCGTGGCAATATTGGTTGACATAAAAAAGGGGATAAGAACTTATGTAAAGAAAGTCAGTCTTGCCGGTTTGCCGCCGGAAGTCAAAACAAAGGATTTAACCGGTTACTTCGAGGGCATGCAAAATAAACCGTTTTATATTATTAAAGCGGAGAACGGTAAAAATCTGCTTTCTACGAAACTTGCGGATTCCGGATATGTTTTTTCTAAGACAAGGCTTGATACCCGATATAGCGCAGACAAAAAATATGCCGATTTGTATTACGATGTTAACAGCGGTCCGTTGACAAGAATTAAAAATATATTAATATTTGGAAATACTATTACAAAGACGGCTTATATTAAAGGGTTGCTTTTATTTAAAAAGGGAGAAATCTATGATCAAAAAAATATAATCGAAACCCAGAACAGGCTTTATAGAGCCGGAATTTTTAATTATGTCAGCATCAGTATCGAAAATCCTCAAAATATTGAGCCGGACAAGAATATAATCGTGAAAGTAAGGGATGCAAAGCCTATTTCATTAAGTTTTGGGGCCGGTTACGGAACATATACCAGATATAAGGGGTTTGTGCAAATAGATGACAGCAACCTTTTTGGTTCAGGCAAATCCCTGTCTGCGCGATTTTCAAAAAGCGCTGTTTATACAAATTTGCTTTTAGACTATTACGATCCTGCTATTTATAATTATAGAGGACTTGCTTTTAACGCCAGAGGATTAGATAACGATATAATCACTTTAAATTATACGCTTCATAAAGAAGGCGGAGTCTTTTCTTTGATAAGGAGATTTAACAGTCATCTGAAAGGATTATTATCATATGAAATGTTTTATAATTTATTGTCCGGCTTAAATCCCGGAGCGCAAATCACTCCAAGAGATATAGGGTTTACAAGAATAAGCGCCGTTGCAGCGTCTATCATTTATAACACGAAAAATAATATATTTAATCCTACATCGGGAAATTTAACAACCTTAAGATTCTCATACTCTTCAACACTATTCGATTCCCAGATTAATTTTATAAAATTGTTTTTCCATACCGAGCAATTTATTCCGTTTATTTATAACACCGTGTTGTTGTATTCTTTGCGTTTCGGTTATATTAAACCCCTGCCGCCTACAACACAGGTGCCGATAAACGAAAGATTTTTTTTGGGAGGCAGAACGACGGTTAGAGGATTTCCGCAGGATTCAATCGGGCTTGTAAACCTAAATCCGTATCAATATCCGATAGGAGGGGATATTATGGAGAACTATAATCTCCAGTTAAACATCCCTGTTTATAATAACTTTGATTTTTTTGTTTTTCAAGACGGCGGAAATGTGTTTTTAAACGCCCTGAATATAAGACCCCTTGCTTTGTATAAATCGGCCGGAGCAGGCGTAATGTATTTATCGCCCATAGGACCGATCAGTTTTTCTTACGGCTTTATTTTAAACAGGAGACCGTATTGGCCGGCGGGCGGGGTTAATTTTACGATTGGAACATCGTTTTAAATTAAATTAAGTTAAAAATAATGGAAACAGTCAATAGTAATGCCGGCAATAATGGATTAAGAAAAGGATTTTCTACCGGGAGCGTAAGCGCCGCCGCTATAAAAGCTTCTATAAGGTATTATTTTAAACATCAAAAGTTTTTTCGGATAGAAATAAAAATGCCGGGAGGGGAAAATGCCTTACTCCCTGTGGCCGAACTTTCAAAAATCCCTCCCCTTATCCCCCCCAAAGCGGGGGGGATAAGGGTGGGATTGGTTTCGAGGGCTTCCGTAATAAAGGATTCGGGGGATGACCCCGATGTAACAAACGGCATAAAAATATGTGCCGATTTTATGTTTTTAGACGATGCGGACGGCGCAGTCGCTATGCTTTTAAATGAGGCAGATGATATTAAGGGCAATCAAAATCAAGACAATCAAGGCGGTCCGATAAACCGAAGCAAAAATACCCTTATGTTTTTACATTTATACGAGAAGGCGGGCGAGACAATTTTAACCCGTCTGCCGGACGAGGTAAAAAAATATTATGGAAAATTATATATTTATAATATAATAAAACACTCGGGGTTTAGCATTATACTTTCTTCTTCGGCAGGCATCGGCATAGTAAGGAGGCAGGGCTTGCCGGTTAGTCCGGGTT
>JAJYQZ010000087.1 GCA_021794335.1 bacterium | reverse complement strand
AAAAAGATTTAAATCTTTTTGTTCATCCCCTTTTTGCAGGTATTTTCGGTTATAATATAAAATATTCCCTTTCTCCGTTAATACATAGCAAAATGTCGAAACTTTCAAATGTGAACATCTGTTACGGCAGTTTCGATGTTTCTCCCAAAACTTTCGGCGCCGCTTTTAACGGGTTTAAAAGCCTTAAATTCAAAGGCGCCAATATTACTCAGCCTTATAAAATAGAGGTATTAAATTATATAGAGCAGTTAAGCGGCGAAGCCGAACTGATAGGGGCCGTCAATACCGTAAATCTTGAGGGCGACGGTTTTTACAGGGGTTATAATACCGATACAACCGGCTTTACAAAAAGTGTCGGATACGAATTCGGAATAGAATTGAAAAATAAAAATGCCGTAATTTTGGGTGCGGGCGGGGCTTCGAGAGCCGTTTTATATTCGTTAATAAAAGAGGGAGCGCAAGAGATTTTAATAATAAACCGCAATGAAGGAAATGCAAAAAGACTCTTTGAAGAAGCAAATTCATGGAAAGCCGTTTTAAAGTCAAATTCCGAAGTTTTTTATTCAGGTTTTAACTTGACCGGGATTTTGGATGATAAATGTTTTGAAAAGTGTGATATTATTATCAATACTATAACTCCGTCGGAAGGCAGTTTTGGATTAATTAAATCTCTTCCTTTAAAAGCTTTAAGCGGCAAATCTTTTGCTATGGATATTTCCTATAACCCGCCTTTAACCGCGTTTCTTGAGCTTTTAAACGGTAAGGCCGTAAAGTCTGCCAATGGTTTATCCATGCTGCTTCTTCAGGCGATAGAAAGCTTTTATATATGGACGGGACACAGGATTGATTTGAGCGCGCTTAAAAGCGTGTTATAAAATTTATTTTTATATGGTAAAATAAAATTGACGAATTAAATTAAAAAAAGGTTTGGGTATGGATAACGACTTTATGCCGCTTAACAAATATCCCGGCGATAAAATTGGTGAAATTTTAATAAAGCGGGGGATTGCAAAAAGGGATGATGTATCCAATGCTTTATTAATACAGGAAAGGATACGCTCGGGCCTTGCAAAAGGCGAAAAAGTTCAAGATCTAAAGCTGGGCGAGATTCTTGTAAAAAACGGAGTTATAACTATGGATAAATTAAGCAAAGCTCTAGATGAACAGAGGCGGGTCGGGGGCAGTATCGGCAGACAGCTTACAAAGCTGGGATTCCTGAAGGATTCCGAACTGGTTTCTTTCTTATCCAAAGAATTTGGCGCGGCAACGGTCAGCCTGCTTGACGGGGAAATACCCGAAAGCGTCGTAAAACTTATCCCGCAAGACTTAGCGCTCAGATATCAGGTCGTTCCATTTAAAAGACAGGGGAATACGCTGTATCTTGCGGTATCTGATCCTACAAAGGTAGGAGCGCTCGACGATATAAAGTTTTTAACGGGCCTTAATGTCGAGGTTGTCGTTTCTTCCGAAAGCGAAATTGCACAGGCGTTATCGAAATATTACAATGCATCTACAATACTAACGGAAAATAAAGATTATTTAAATTCGATAGCTATCGAGGAAATCAACGAAGAGCTTGATATATCGGAACTTCAGAGGTCGTCCTCGGATCAACCCGTTATTAAATTTGTCAACAAGGTTCTTTTTGATGCCGTAAAAACCGGCGCAAGCGATGTTCACGCGGAACCGTACGAATCCGTTGTGAGATTCAGATATCGAATAGACGGTAAGTTAATTGAACAGATGAAGCTTCCCGGGCAGCTCAAAAATCCTATTATTTCAAGATTAAAGATCATGTCCCAGATGGATATAGCAGAAAGAAGACTGCCGCAGGACGGCCGTATAAAGGCTAAAATGGACGGTAAAGAGGTTGATATGAGGGTGTCGTGTCTTCCGACGCTATTTGGCGAAAAAATTGTCATAAGGATACTCGATAAATCTAACCTTCAGCTCGATATGAGAAAACTGGGCTTTTCGGAATCGCAGCTTTCCGATTTTAAAACTGCCATTCATAAACCTTACGGCATGATATTGGTAACGGGACCGACGGGTTCGGGTAAGACGACGACTCTTTACAGCGCGCTGTCGGATGTGAATAAACCCGATGTCAACATTTCAACGGCGGAAGACCCCGTCGAATATAATATCCAGGGAATCAATCAGGTTCAGGTAAACGAAGAAATAGGTCTGACCTTTGCTCAGGCGCTAAGGTCTTTTTTAAGGCAGGATCCGGATGTAATTATGGTCGGCGAAATCAGGGATTTGGAAACAGCCGAGATTGCCGTTAAAGCCGCCTTGACAGGTCATTTAGTTCTTTCCACTATTCATACCAATAATGCATCTTCCACGATAACGAGGCTTATAAATATGAAAGTTGAACCGTTTTTGGTCGCCTCCAGTTTAAATCTTATAATCGCTCAAAGGCTTATAAGAAAATTATGCAACGAATGCAAAGAGGCCTATTATCCCGAAGTAAATGTTTTAAAGGGGCTGGGGTTTACGGAAGGCGAAATCCAAAGCAAGCGTTTTTATGCGGCAAAAGGGTGTTCCGTTTGCAATAAAACGGGATATAAAGGGAGAGTAGCGATTTATGAAGTCCTTAATGTTCGGGATGAAATTAAAAATTTAATATACGAAAATGCAAACGAATTTGAAATAGATAAACTTGCTATAAAATTGGGGATGAAGACATTACGGCAGTCGGCAAAAGAAAAGTTTTTAGAGGGAACTACATCGCTTTCGGAGATTATTCAATATATGGAAGGAGAGAATTTGGAATAAGGATGATCCCAAATTTGCCGATAGAAATTAATAAATTGACCTCAAAAGCTTAAAGACACTGGATTCCCGCTTTCGCGGGAATGACACCCGTTGGGTGAAACGTTAAAACCTCATATTGTCATTCCCGCGAAAGCGGGAATCCAGAGTTAGAATTTTCTATCGGCAAATTTGGGATGAATAAACAGCTTGACATAATTTGACATAAATAGTTATTATATTATATATAATAATTTAAAGTTACGAAGTAATTTTATGAGCATTCTAATACTTTAACAAATATTAATTAAATATTAATTAAAAAGGGTTAATGTATGCCGTCCATTGCGGATTTATTAAAAACAACCGTGGATCAAGGCGCTTCAGACCTTCATATAGCTGCGGGAACGCCTCCTCAAATCAGGCTGAGAGGGTCGCTGGTCCCGTTGAACTACCCCATA
>JAJYQZ010000317.1 GCA_021794335.1 bacterium | reverse complement strand
CATGAAAAATAGCCCTTATGCCCCCAAAATTATACCCTTTTTTAATATTTTCTATAAAATCATCCTTATCCATGTAATCCAAAATATCGAGGTCTGCAAGATTACGCATTTTTCGGCCGTTGGTAAGATTATCGACAACTAAAATATTTGTTTCACCCCTTTTGTTAAGAGCTTCCACAATATTAGACCCTATAAAACCAGCCCCGCCTGTAACTATTATCATAATTAACGACCGTCATTCTAAACCTATAAAAATCTGTAAATTTTTATAGGTTTATGGTTGAACGCCTCCATAATTAAAAGTTAAATTATTGAACCTACCCGACACATTATTTACCCTAACAATAGCGGTAAACTCATAGTTACATTTTATTTTCTAATTTTACGATTTTAAAAATATCGTAAGGCTGCTTCACTCAAGGAAGATTTCTTTCCCGTAATTCTTGTAATTTATTTAATATTTCATCTTGTATTTCTTTTTCGGCTTTTAAAACAGGTTTTACGGAAGCGACGGCGACAACTCTTCCTTTCATGTCAAAAACAAAATCATCTTGATATGCTTGATTGCAAATTTGGCATTGGGGGATTAGGTTATCAAGCGTAACGGGTTTGCTTGGATTCATATGTCCTTGTTGCAATTGCGTTTTTTTATCAGGCTCAAGAAAATGCGGTTCCCCTTCTTTGGACCCGCATGAGGCACACCGAAATCCATATACGGCTTTTAACTCATTAAAATTTTTTGCGGCAATCCTTCCGGCTCGTTTTAATGAGTTAAAAAGAAATGTAGGCTTTGGACTTTCGGTAGTAATAAGAACATGATAGCCGCTTGGCACCGTGCTTTTTTTGTTAGGAATTTTATCTCCTTTGTTAAGAATATACCATCCATCGCTTGCTAAATGTCTAACCTGTTGATCTTTGCCTGCGTTAGGCTTTATACTTGCAACAAAAGAAGAAATAGTGTCTTTATGAACTAATGTACCTTTATTTTTTCGCAAGAAAATAAGCCATAGAGCTTTTATACTGTTTCTTTCAGGAAATTTAACCCCATATTTAGAAAGGTTTAAACTATATTCTTTGTTAAGCTGTTTATACCATTTCTCTATTTCGCTAAGCGGCATAGATGTGTATCCGACCTGTTTATCCAATTTTTTCATAACAATTGCTCGCTTCGCTGCGCGTTAAACTGTTCAAGCCGTTTCTTTGCAATTTTAAAATATTCTTTTTCAATTTCAAAACCTATAAATTTTCTCATTTTTCTTAATGCCGCGACGCCCGTCGTTCCGCTTCCCATAAACGGATCAAGGACTACCTGTCCTTGAACGCTAAATATTTCAATTAATCTTTCCATTATCTCTACAGGTTTTATCGTCATATGTCCAATTTCTTTTCTCATATTTGGTTTTCTGTAGTTAAGGATGGTCGTTTGTTGAGTTTCAAAGTCCGTGCGAATAAGACCGGTACCCCATTTCAACCAATTTTCGACAAATGTTCCTTCTTTTGGCTTTTGTGCTAAAAGGATACTCTCAAATTTTGGTCTTAATTGAGGCGTTTTTCTATTTTGTAATTTCTTAATAATATTTTCTTTTTCATCATTGGAAATTTTCATTTTTTTAACGAAATGATCTTGGGTAAATGCCTTTCCTTGTCCCCCATTATGTTCCCATATTAACATATCGCGTATTTCAAAACCTGCATTTTCCGATGCCGAGGCGATGCGATGAAAAAGCCGCCCTGACGAGAAGGAAGCCATGAAGCCGCCCGGCTTTAACACTCTAATTGCCTCTTTTGAAACATTATAAAAAAAAATTTCGAGTCGTTTCCCTTGTGAAGGGTCGAATTTCATTCCTCTGGGAAGACCGCGAACAACGCCGGCTTTTGATTCTCTTTTCCTTAATTTAACATCCGACCATTCATCGCCCATCCCGTCTAAAAAATAAGGAGGATCAGTGGCGATAAAATCTATGCTATTATCGGCTATCTTGCAAAATACATTCATGCAGTCGGCAAGATATATAAAGGCATCTTTTATTTTTATTTCTTTTTTATTATCCTCTTGAATATTAATACTATATTTTTCGTTTGTTACATTTACATTATTCATATTTTTGCCTATTTTAATATCGTCTTAAATTTTATTATTTTTAAAACCTCATGATCGCCTATCAATATTTATGAATCCATTATACATTAATTTTGCGCAATTTATAGCTATAACCTAGTATTTTCGCAACAATCCCACAAGCTCGCCTATTATCTTGACTTTATCATAATCGAGTATGATCGGCTTATAATTGGGATTGGAGGGCGTAAGTTTAACCCTGCCGTCTTTGAGCCTGTAATATCTTTTTAAAGTAGCCTCGTAACCGTCTATCATTGCCGCAATTATTTTGCCGTTAGGAACCTCGCGGCATTTTTTCAATATTATTATATCCCCGTCCATAATCATGTCTTCTATCATAGACTCGCCTCTAACCTTAAGGGCAAATATGTTTTTACTTCCGCCGCCGGCTAAATTATTCGGCACTTCGATAAACTCGTCGATTTGTATAGCCTCGATAGGATAACCCGCGGCTATATATCCATATAAATGGATGGGCGTCGTATTGTTTATTGAGTCCAAATCAATATTATGAGCGGCATTTTTTATATCCGCGGCGTTAAAACTCTTTGCATCTTTCATCAAAGACACCGGCGGCGCCGGAATTTGATTTTTGTTAAAAGAGGGTATAACCGGTATAAACGGATAAATAGACCTCTTTTTACCCGGAATGGTATCTATAATCCCTCTTTCTTTAAGCGATTTTATATGTTTAAATACCGTCGATTTCGAAGATAATCCGAGGGCGGCGCCTATCTCTTCATAGGAAGGGGAATAGCCTTTATCGTTAAAATATTTTTCTATAAAGTCCAAAACATTCTTTTGTTTTTTACTAAGCATGATAAATATAATTTTTATTTTTTATTGCATTATAGCGAACAAATGGCGAACATGTCAAGTGCTTTCTTGGCAAAAACTTTGAAACTTTTATTCTTAATCCACTTAAATGATACAGTGTTTATCAATATTTAGCCTTGCAATTTAAGGGGTTAGATTGTTAATATATATATTATGAATTTTATCGATTTATTTATTGTATATTTTACCCTCTTTATAACCGCGCTTTTTGTCGGAATTGTCGGAAATACAATCGGAATAGGCGGCGGAATCCTGCTCGTCCCGTTTTTTATTTTTTATATGCATTTGTCGCC
>JAJYQZ010000296.1 GCA_021794335.1 bacterium | reverse complement strand
TCGACTTTAGGCTCTATATTATCAAGCGTATCTTGCGTATCTTGTTGCGGTAGCGGCGAATAAGGTATCAGGCTAAATATATCTTTTTCCGAGACTTGCTCGACGCTTTCGTTGCCGCCTAGTTCGATAAGAATATTATAAAGTAGGCTATCAATAAATTGCTCTTTCATATCGAAAGCGGGCGCGGTTCTCCGGCAATAATCGCGAAAGTCGTGATCATCGTAAAAATTGCAAACGTGGACTCGTTCGGCTATCGCTTTAACTGCTTTAATAACTTTATCGAAACTGTCGCTTTTATCGCGGTCCGGCAAGATTATAACCGCTTTATTTTTTAATTCAGCTTTGAAATTTACCAGTCTAGCCCGAATTGAGTCGCTTGGCAAAACGATATAATCAAATTGCAACCAATCCAAAATTAACCATTCTGCGATACCGCTTGCAATAAAGACAAGGCTTTTGCCGCTGATACGATTAAAAACCGGCTGCGATCCCTGCCATTTCCATTTGACATGACCTGCATTTCTGGTTATTGTCGAGCCGTTAGGAGCTGCAACAAGTAAGCGGTTTTGCCCGTTCCATTTTGTAAGCCCTATATTTTTAAAGCTTTCGGTCGTCCTATTCCATAAAACCGGCGGTATTTCGACGGTTAATAGCCTTTCTATTTCGGCTTTATCTGCAATAATAACCGGAGCAGGAGCAACGACGGGAGCGGGCGCCGGTTTCTCTTTTTTCTCAACAATAACGGGTCTTTGCGGTTGCGGGCGGTAGTTATCGTTATATTCAGGTATATTGAGAACTGAATATAAATTTAATTCAGATATAAGCTCCGTGCGGTTGTATGCCTTGCCGCAACTATGACAAAATAATGTAGGTATTTCATTATTATCATTAATTTGGGCTTCAAAATTGTCTTTTTTCAAGGGTTCGCCACTTTTGCAAATCGGGCAGCGGCAGACAATCGAATTGCCCGTCCGCATGGTCTCAATGCCTGCTACTTGCAGGATATTAAGTATCGTATAATCGCTTATTTTATTAGGCATTTTGCACCTCCGCGAATAAGCCAAGTTGTTGGGCGTCTTGTTGCTGCGCCGTCTGCCGTGGCTGCCGGTGGGCTTTCTGCATAATGTTGCGCGGAGCGGGCGTCTCGTCGTAATTAAGCGGCAATGCGGTTTCGGCGCCGTCGCCGTCTATATTGTCGTCAAACTCGTCATCATCCAGTCCTGCGGAGAGGCGGGCGTCGTCATCGTCGGATATATAATCGTATAGCGTCTGCTCCTTATCGCCGTCATTGCCAGCTGATACAGGCGTATCAAGGCTTTGGACGCATATTGAATAATAGCTAATGTAAGCTAAAATAGCTTTCTTGAGCAAGGGCTTACAATTGCTTGCTATTATTGCGTCTGCGTCATATTGATATTTTTCGGCGGTGGCGTAGATAGTAGATAGTTTGCGCGCAATCTCAAGATATATTTTTTTTTCGAGCGCTATAAAATCAAGATTTTGATAAGAATAAAAAAGTATTGCTTCGGCAACTTTGTTGGATATATATTCAATGACATAATGATCGCTTAATATTAATTCGGTTTTGTCGTTGTTAATATCTTGATAGAATGGTATAAACGCAGTAATAATAAGGTCTTGCAGGTAATCATAGTTGCTTAGGTCAGGTTTGGCGGGGTTTTGGGCGGTATCAGCTGGCGGAGCGCAAGGCGGAGCAACGCTATCATATGCCTGTATTGCTGCCGAATTAACTGCGATATAGCCGTCCTGATTTAATATTACCGCTGCCGCGGAGATAACAAATGGTCGAGCCGCAATAAAGCCCGCTTTTTTTTGTAATAACTTTTCGAAATTGTCCTTGAAACGCTTGATAATACTGACTCTTTCAGTTATGATAAAAAATAAAAAACCTAATATCGCAGCTGCGATAATGTGCATGATAGACATTTTTTAGCCTCCGTTTATGCGGCTTTGCGCCGCTGGTTAAATTTAAAATATAAACTATTAGTTTATGTTTTACTATTTTAAATAAAAATAAATTACGTATAATTATATTATACATTATATTTAGTGTTTGTCAAGTATTTTTTTTATTTTTTTAAAAAAAAATATATCAATAATTTCAAATACTTATTGATATATTAAAAAATAATTACTGTAATTATAAAATTTTTATGATAAAATAGAGACGTCCCCGTTAGGGACGTTTATATAGATATTATATATATCAAAATAACATATATATAGTAAAAGGCTGGTTAATTGGTTAATTAGCGGCTTCGGTTTCTTTTAAAAAATTAATAATTGCCTTTCTAACTAAAAACGACAAAGTTCTTTCGTCTTTCGCAGCTAAATTTTTTAATTCGTTTATATATTGCGTTTCAACTCTGACTGCAATTAGCTCTGTTTGTTTTATTTCTTTTTTATTTGCCATTTTTTATTACCTCCTGTATATTAAATTATATCTGTTATTATATTATTATAGCTAATTTTTAATTGAAAAAATACAATTTTAGATACAGTATTTTTAAGGAAGGTAAATAACTTAACAATATCAATAGGTTATTTAGTAGAATACCTGACTTTTAATCAGGTGGTCGTGGGTTCGACTCCCGCGCGGCTCACCACTTAAAACCGCTGTTAATAAAGCATTTTACTATATTTCTTCATGTATTAATGGGCAGCTAAGATTACCGATAAATATTGCGAAATATTATAATTGGCGAAATATTATGGGTATATTTAATATAAAGCCTCTTTCCCGTGTCTCTAAAATCATATTTACCGGCTTATCTATTCTGATTTTATATTCAATTATTGCCTCTTTCGTTTATGCGATTTTGCAAATTGAAATCGACGTTTACGTTAAAAAATCTACTGAACTCGCTCTTTATACTACTAAGCTTTCGACAGATTTAGGCGAGCTGATTATACATTCTTCTTCAATTATAAAATATTCGAAGTTAAACGATAAAAAAAGGCTCAAAACATCCTTAATTAAGGCTAAAACCTTAATGGTCTCTACGGATGCAGATTTTAAAAATGTAAGACATTATATAAAAACCGCAGGGATTGGAATAAAGACGATTTTACCATATGTAGATAAATCCTATTTTAATTACACTAACCTTATAAGGCCTATAATAAGTAGAATTATAAAATATCACAGTTTAATCTCAAAAAAAATATTTCTTACACCTATAGAACTTGCCCTCTATAAAGATTCCCCGGTTTTTTCACCCCTTGCCGTAAAGGCTGTCAAAGAAACGATAAAGCGTGAAAAAATCATACGATACTATGTTAATCTGATTTACTTAACAGGTTCGCTGTTGATATTTGCATCCATACTTTTTTTTATCTTTTATTCTAAAAGAAAAACTAAGGAGATAGAAAATCTTTATACGAAATTCAATTTAATCTTCGACAATATATACGATCTTGCTTACGTAACCGAATTTACCCGAGATGCCGTTCCAAAACACTTCATAGAGGTAAATGATATGGCTTTAAGAAAGCTTGGTTATTCTAAAAGTGAATTTTTAAAATTAAGCCATCTAAATATTATAAACGCAACCAATGAAGACATATTAAATATGATGAAACTTTTGTTTGAAAAAGACACAATGACTTATACTACCGAAATTAAAACAAAAGACGGAAAGATAATACCTTTTGAGATTACCAGCCGCATACATAAAACCCAAGGTCAATATCCGATAGGTATATGTATAGCAAGAGATATAACGGACAGAGTTAAAATGGAAAAGGAACTTAAAAGATTGTCTGAAGTAGATCCTTTAACCGGAGCATATAATAGAAATAAATATAAAGAGATTATCGGAAAAGAAATCGATAGGGCAAAAAGATATAAATATCCTCTTTCCGTCATAATGACCGACGTAGATTTTTTTAAAGCAATAAACGATAAATATGGGCATGTAACCGGCGACGAGGCATTGAAAGATATCGTTTCGCTTATAATGAAAAACATAAGAAGCGGGGATTATTTAATACGATGGGGCGGAGAGGAGTTTTTGATAATAGCGCCTTACGCTTCTTTAAATAATGCCTACTTGCTATCCGAAAAATTGAGAATTCAGGCAGAATTACATTATTTTTCGTCTAAAGGTATAAGGATCACTTTAAGTTTCGGCATTGCAGAGCTTATGGAAAACGAATATGAAATGTCTCTTATAAAAAGAGCCGACAATGCCTTATATAAGGCTAAAAATAGCGGAAGAAACAGAAGCGTAATTTTTGATGAGGGAACAACCTATTAAATAAATACAGTGGACACCATTATTGCAGCATTATTATATCGCGGCCGTCAATATTTTTTGCCACGCTATGACAAATATTTCCGATGTTTTCATTTTATAAAAAAGTTGTGATATAATTATTATTAAATAATATATATCAAACTTTTAATTATAAGGAGTATTAAAATGGAACACAAACTGCCCGAACTACCTTATGCTATGGATGCGCTTCAGCCCCATATTTCGCGGGAAACCCTTGAATACCATTATGGGAAACACCATAATGCATATGTAAATAATCTGAATAACCTTATTAAGGGTACGGAATTTCAAGAACAGGGATTGGAAGACATTATTAAAAAATCGTCCGGCGGTATTTTTAATAATGCCGCTCAGGTGTGGAACCATACTTTTTATTGGCATTGCCTGTCTCCGAACAGCGAAGGCCGCCCCGAAGGAAATCTGGCAAAAGCTATTGATGCTAAGTTTGGTACTTTTGACGATTTTAAAAAGCAGTTCAGCCAGACGGCCGCCACTTTATTCGGTTCCGGCTGGGCATGGCTGGTTAAAAATCAGGATGGCACCATCGAACTGACGGCGACCGGCAACGCAGGTACGCCTATGACTTCAGGTAAAACCGCCCTTTTAACCTGCGACGTATGGGAACATGCTTATTACATCGATTATCGCAACGCCAGGCCGAGTTATATCGAACATTTCTGGAATCTTGTAAATTGGAAATTCGTCGCCAAAAATTTCGGCTCTTAACCGTCAAATCTATAAAAGAAAGGCATCCCGTTTACAAATAGGATGCCTTTCTTTACGATTATTTTTGCTGACGCGTTATTTATTCATCCAGGAATCTGCCGTGCCCTTTCGATAAAACCCTTAACATCTTCAAATTATAATATGCAAACTTTATTAACTGCCACGGAATAAACGTTCTTATGAATACGGTATATTTAGTAGGCGCCATAAACGACCTCGCCTCTTTAGAATAAGGAACGTATTCTGTTAAGTCTTTTACGCTTTTATCTTCCATAAAATATCGGCCTCCGGTTATCTTTTTAAAAATTGAATTATTTTATTATTATATATTTCAGGCAAAAATTATCAATCGGGGATAAACTGCCATAAAAACTTTCCCTTCATCTTCCACATAAATAAGTAATGCAGCATATATTTAACCCAGTGTCCGGCAAGGCCTATATCGCCGAAAGTATAATTCAGATTTCTGCCGAATTTATATTTTTCATAATTAGGAACTACAGGGTCCATAGTTAATAAGGCGGCGGAACCGCGCGTCATCGATTTGCCCATGGAGGTTATGCATATAGCTCCGAATTCCGTCATAGACGCCTGCTGCGTCGGCTCCTCGGCTCCATTCTTTACCATGTCGATGATGGAAAGAGCAACCGTATGCCCGATAATTCCCGATGCCATACCTGTTCTGGGAGGGCTTGGAACTATAAGGGTGCCGTCCGGCGCTTTAAAAGGCTTGCTTATAGGATGGGGAGGGGCAAAAGCTATTCCTGCGGCAAATATGTTCTTATAAACAGGATTATTATATTTTTTCGGCCAGTCCGAATTCTTCCATTCTTCAAAAGGTTTTGCCGCAGATGCGTAATCGGCATCGACTTTCATAAAGCCGCTAGATACGCACATCTGGCCTTTAATATCGTTGCCGTCTTTATCTATATAGGCGATAGGAATGCCTGCAAATGGAGGAATAAGCATAGCAAAATCGAAACCGAGTTTACCTTCTTCCCCCTCTATATTAACGTAATTTAAAGAGTCTTCCTCTACCTTGCGCACATGCGACCTTTCAATCCATTTTATGCCTTTTTCCAAAAATGTAGATTCCGCAAAAAGCTTTCCGGAAACCAAGTTTCCATTCTTTTTTACTATTACTCCGCCAACCCCGAAATCTCCGAGAGCGGGTTCGTTTGATATCCATGTAATATCCGCATTGCGGCGCACTCCGCGCCTATTAAGGTCAAATTCCAAATTATGTATAAATTCAAATGCCGCACCCTGGCATGTTGCTGTCCCGTGTCCGGTGCCGACGATAAATCTTTGCCTCTTGCCCTGTTTCATCTTTTCCACGGCTTTCAAGTAATTATCGCGGGTTTTTACCGCATGGGGCAGCGTGCATATAGAATCGGAATAACCTGCATCCGGTCCTAGTCCGGGCGTAGCCGCATAGTTAAGTTTCGGCCCCGTTGCGTTTATCAGGTAGTCATATTTAATCTGCTCCGTCCCGCCGTCGTAATATTGTACGACGACATATTGGTCTTGGCTGTCTGGATGTATCTCTACAGCCATTCCTTCCTTAAATTCTATTCCGTGTTTTTTATAAATAGGCTCAAGATTAAACTGCGTATTTTCAGGCCGCATAGAACCCACACCGACCCATACCAATGAAGGTACGTAAGAAAAATTTTTCCGAGGCGATACTACTATAACGTCGTGTTTGCCTCCTAATGCTTTTTTTAAATTTAATGCGGCTGTGTTGCCTGCAAAACCTGTTCCAAGGACTACTATACGAGCCATTAAGATTTCCCCCTTAATATTTTAATTAAAAAAATCTTTTAGCAATATAATAATAGTTTATTTTATTCTAAATAAAATTAATATATTACTATATCTATATATGCGCATTATACCATATTAAGACTCAATTTCAAAGAGATTTATACACACTGATTTAATATATTATTAATTTATATGATGTAATATATAAATTGTCTCGGAAATAATTTTAAGGTATAATAAAAAAATGGAAACACTTGATAAAATAAAGCTGATCTATGCTTTTACGGATAGCGACGCTTCCAATTTAATGCAGTTAAGCGCATTAATGAGTTCTAAAGCGAACGATTTCATTTCCAATACTTATTCTTTTATTTCCAACTTTGACGACTTTAGCAAATTCCTCCCTGATGAAGAAATTAGAAGCAGGCATCAGGAAAAGCTAAGATTTTGGTTTATGGGTCTTTTTTCGGGAACTTATAACAATGAATATCTGCGCAAATTGAAGCGTATTGGAGAAGTCCATGCCGAAATAAAACTGCCTTCCCATTACGTAAGCGCCACGATGAATTATATAAGAACTTTTATACATGGGGTTATTATTAAAAATTTCCCAAGTTCTGACAAAAGAGATGAAATTATCGCATCGGTAAATAAAATTATAGATATAAATCTCGACATTATAATAAGTTCTTATATAAACGAAGGAAAATTTTATATCGCATCTACAAAATTCGAAACAAAAATAATTAAATTCAGTTCAAAATTTTCTTATATATTAGACCTTGCTTTAGTAATATCTCTTATTATTGCGACTATTATGGTTTTTCTACTGTTTGTATTTGAAATTTATAATTTTGCGTTCGGGGGCGGCGCCTTTGAATCCACCGTTATAGATATTTTAGGCGCTATGCTTATTGTATGGGCGATAAGGGAACTGCTTGAAGAAGAGGTCAAAAAGCTTCAGGGGCATAAATTTGCTTTAAGCGCTTTTATAGGCCTTGCAATGGCGGCATTGCTAAGAAAGATATTGATTTTTTCGCTTGCTCCGCAAAAATCTACTGAGGTGGCAATTCTCGGATTCCTTGTTTTAGTGCTTGGCATAGTTTATTGGCTTATGAACAAAAGCTCTAAATCTTGATACGCGGCTAAGGATTTATAAAAAAAATATTGCCTATTGAACTAATAAGTGTTAGAATTAAAATTAAAAAGTATTTTTCGGGATGTGGCGCAGTTGGTAGCGCACCTGCTTTGGGAGCAGGGGGTCGCACGTTCAAATCGTGTCATCCCGACCATTCAAATTAAGGGATTATCAATATAAATATTGATTATTTCTGTTTTAGCTTCTCGAAATTACTGCTTAGATTATCCCCATTTTTTTACAGACACATCTAAAATATTTTACGTTGACATTATAATACCCAAGTTATATATTAATATTATTTATATTTGATATAAAATAATATTAATTCAAACATAATTAAATGCTTTTAGAGGGGGATTAAAGCTATGAATGGCCTTCCGATTGACAAAAAACAATCTAATAAAATTAATATTAAATACTCTTATCATATATTGCTATTATTAACCATAGTTTTTACTATTCCCGCAATATTTTTTCTGATATTGTCTGTTTTAAAGTCCGACTTGATACTTGCGATAATCACATTAGTGCTTTCCTCTATATTTTATCTGTCGGTATTTTTTATAAATAGAATTTTTAGAAAAAAGGCGTCCGCGGTCAATAATTTTATAAGCGATTTTTTATATAAAGACAAAGACCTCCGCAAACGCCTTGAGTATATGAACTTTTTAGGAATAGACGATAAAATCAACGAACTTTTTGACAATCTTTATAATATTTTTCAAAAAACTTTAAGTTCTACAAATAATGTAGTAGTCGATGCTAAACTGGAAAGTGTCGAAATGGAAAAAACATATAAGGACAATGAATCTTTAGTCGGTCAGATTTCATCTATTTCAAGCGCTATTGACGAAATTATTATGTCGCATAAGGAAATGGCTAAAAGCGCCAAATTTGCGCAAAATTCTTCAAATGAATCGTTCAAACGCGCTCAAGAAGGCAATTTTATGATTGAGGATATAATTTCGGAAATAAAGAAAGTTTCCTCTTCTATAGAAAAACTGCGTGAAACGATGCAGACTTTAGACGAAAGGTCTAAGGAAATCGGAGACGTTATTTCGCTGATAAGCGACATAGCCGACCAGACTAATCTGCTGTCATTAAATGCGGCAATCGAAGCCGCCAGAGCAGGAGAGCAGGGAAGAGGTTTTGCCGTCGTAGCGGATGAGGTTAAAAAGCTGGCTGAAAGAACCAGTAAATCCACTTCCGATACAAAACAAATAATCGAAAGACTACTCGATGAAACTGCAAAAACAGCCGATGCTATAAAAAATTCGGTTGAAGATGTTGAAGCTATAACCGAAAAGACCAGAACGGCGGAAGATATTTTTAAAAATATTATGAATGCCGTAAAAGACGAAAAAAACAACATAGATATAATATCGTCTTCGGCGGAACAGCTTGAAATTGCGGTAGCCGACGTTGAAAAAAATCTTTTAATAGTACAGAGAGTTTCGGGTGAAACCGCAAAAACCGCAAAAAAATCTAAAGACATAAGTTCTTCTCTTGCAAATTCGGCATATGATCTGCAAAAAGAATTAAGCAATATTAAATTATATTTATTTGGAATAGCTCCGTTAGAATCTGCCTTGGTTATGAAAAAAAAATTTGAACCTTTAATAAAATATTTAAACGCTACCTTAAATTTAAAATTTGAATCTTTAGTAGCATCAAGCTATGAAGATTCGGTTGAAGATATAGGAAAAGGTATAGTAACAATAGCCTATATGACGCCTTCGACCTATCTCAGCGCTCATAAAAAGTATGGGGTAAAACCTCTTGTTTTTGCGGTAAAAAACGGTTCGCCAACTTATAAAAGCGCTATAATAGCCGCAAAAAATTCCGCAATTAATGCTATAGGAGATATAAAAGGAAAAAGAGTTGCATTCGGCGCAAAGATGTCCACAGGTTCTACTTTAGTTCCAAAAGCTATGATTAAATCGGCGGGTATCGGCCTTGACAGCCTTGCCTCTTACGATTATCTAGGTGCGCACGATATTGTCGCTAAAGCTGTTATAGAAGGTGAATTTGATGTAGGCTGCGTAATGGATTCCGCGGCTGAAGAATATAAAGATTCGGTAAAAGTTATCGCGTTCTCGGATCCTATACCTCAATTTCCGATTTGCATAAACGCAAATACTAATAAAGATATGGAAAACAAAATAAAAAAATCGTTTATGGATATTTCCGATTCAAATATACTTAAGTCCGTAGATAAGGGCTATACTTCGTTTATCGAAGCAAAAGAAAACGATTTCGAAACCATTGCAAAAATACTTGAATTATAATAGGAAAATTAAAACCGGCGTCAAAAAATATTATTGCAGATTTTCTAATGCTTTATTTGAATGGTCGGGACGACAGGATTTGAACCTGCGACCCCCTGCACCCCATGCAGGTGCGCTACCGAGCTGCGCCACGTCCCGAATTGATAAAATAAATAGATTTAATTAAATTATAGTCTTTTCCTTAAAAAAAGTCAATAAAACCCTCTTCCCCCGAAATTGTTTTAAAAGCTTTTTACCTGCATAACCTAATATTTTTTTACTTAAATTTTATAATTATATTATAATAATATAAAATTTATAATAAATAAATTTAATGCCGGAGTTTTGACTGCATGCATTTTTACGATTATTTAATTATTGCATCGATTTTAATATTTTTATTAACTATTTTCCTTATAATTAAAAAACCATATAATATAGGAATAGGCTACAGCGCTATTATCGGGGCGCTTCTTGCGCTTATCTTTAACGTAATAGTCCTAAAAGATATTATAAAGGTTTTCGATATAGTCTGGGATGCCACATTTACTTTTGTAGCTATAATAATTATTTCCATAATACTCGACGAAATCGGTTTTTTTGAATGGGCGGCTCTGCATATGGCAAGGTTTGCGGGCGGCAGCGGCAAAAAGATGTTCGTTTACGTAATTATTCTCGGAGCTTTAGTATCGGCTTTTTTTGCCAACGACGGCGCAGCTTTAATTATAACCCCGATAATTTACGAAAAGATGAAAGCGCTTAAGTTCGAAAGAAAAAATATGCTGCCGTTTATCATGGCCGGAGGTTTTATTGCGGATGCGGCAAGCCTTCCTTTTAAGATTTCCAATCTGGTAAATATCGTTTCGGCAGACTATTTTAATATAGGATTCTTTACTTATTTTATGGATATGTATGCTCCGGATTTATTTTCTATAGCAATATCGTTAACCGTTTTATATATTTATTTCCGGAAAGACATCCCGGAAAGGTACGAAGTCGAACTTCTAAAAACCCCAAAGGATGCAATAAAGGATGCCAAACTTTTTAGATTTTCTTTCTTGATTTTAATACTGCTTCTCGCCGGCTATTTTTTAAGCGAGTTTTTAAATCTTCCGGTATCTATTTTCGCCGTATCTTTCGCATTGATATTTGTTGTTTTCGGGTTTAAAAGCCCTGCGGTTAATTTAAAAACGGTTTTCAAGAATGCCCCTTGGAATATAGTAGTATTCTCGCTTGGAATGTATTTAGTGGTTTTTGGGCTTAAAAATGCGGGATTAACATATCTGCTCGGAAAATCAATTTCCTATTTTGCCGGTTACGGCGGTTTCATTCTTACCGTCTATACCGGATATCTTGCCGCTTTCATATCTTCGGTTATGAATAATATGCCTACGGTAATGATAAACTCTCTCGCGATTCATTCCGCAAACCTTAAAGAGATAATGCTTAAACCTTCCGTTTACGCTAACGTAATCGGATGCGATTTAGGCCCTAAATTAACCCCTATTGGCTCTCTGGCAACGCTGTTGTGGCTCAATGTCCTCGAAAGAAAGGGGATTAAGATAACGTGGGGTTATTATATGAAAGTAGGATTTATAATCACCGTACCGGTCCTTTTTGCAACCTTGCTGGGTTTATATTTAAGGATATTTTTATTTTAATTTTATTTTAAACTATTTAAATTATGTCCGAAGACGGTAAAGAAAACGAAAAAATTATTACTGTTAACGGAATTATAAAAAAAACCGTATTCCAGAATGCCGAAAACGGTTTTACAATCCTTAACGTATATTCTAACGGAAAATTTATTACCGCTTCCGGTACATTTTTCGATAAACCAATCCCGGATTCAAAAGTTAAACTTAAAGGCCGGTTTATCCATCATAAAAAATACGGCTACCAGTTTAATTTCACTCAATACGAAGTATCTCTCGCAAATACAAAAACCGCAATAATTGATTACCTTTCCTCAAGTATTTTTAAAGGCATAGGAAAAGTTATTGCAGGGCAGATTTACGAAAAATTTAAAGAAAAAACATTGGATATAATCGATAACGAACCGGAAAAACTAAAAGAAATAGACGGCATCGGCAGAGTAAAACTATCCACGATACTCGAAGGGCTTAAAGAAAGCTACGGATTAAGAAAAGCAATAATGTTTTTTAAGCCTTACCAATTCAGCGATTATCAGATTAAATCGGTTTATAATCAATTCAAAGATAAATCTATTTCCGTTGCTCAGGAAAATCCATACCTTTTTACTGAAATTAAAGGGATAGGGTTCAAAAAAGCCGATATTATGGCTGAAAAATTAGGTATAAAAAAAGACGACCCCAACAGAATTAAAGAAGCTTTAAAATATGTCATAGGACAGTTCTGCGAGAATTCAGGAAACTGCTATGTCCGCTATAAAGATATTAAGAACGGAATTAAAGAAATAATAGAAGATACAAGCCTGATAAGCACGCGCGATTTAAATAAATATATAAGCAGTTTGATAAAAGAAAGTAAATTAATCGCTGATTTTGATGAAGTTTCCGATAAAAATATAGACTTGACCATTATTGAAGATGCTGAAGACGAAAACGGGTTAAACCGCCTTAAAATATATCTTCCGGTTTATTATTACAGCGAAATAGGCGTATCGAAAGAATTAAAAAGGATTGCTGGAGATGGTGCAACCGAAGCCGTTGCAGATTTAAAAGAGAATATATCGGGTAAATGTCCTATATCTCTTACGGAAGAACAAAAACTTGCGGTTTTTAATGCTTTTAATCATAAGATTTCTATCATTTCCGGCGGTCCTGGAACCGGAAAATCGACTGTTATCAAAACCATAGTAGGTCTGCAGGGCAATAAAAAAATTGCCTTGACTTCTTTATCGGGAAAAGCCGCTCAAAGACTTTCTGATATCATAAACACTGGAAATCTTGTGGAAAACGCCCTCGGCGACAATAACGGCATAGATATTTCTACTATACACAGGCTTTTAAAGGCGCAATTCGACAGGCAGACAAACGAGTCTTTTTTTACTTATAACGAAAATAATAAGCTTCCCCATGATTTAATCGTCATAGACGAAATGAGCATGGTAGATATAATTATCTTTTATAAATTGCTGAAAGCAGTAAAAAACGGCGCCGTTCTGGTTTTAGTAGGCGACGTTAATCAGATACCGTCCGTAAGTCCTGGCGACGTCCTGAGAGACCTTATATATTTCGGTCCATCGGAACAAGATGAACCGAAAGCGTTTTTCCCGACGGTTTTTTTAACTAAAGTATTCAGGCAAAATGAAGGTGGGCTAATTAATTTAAATGCCCATAACCTTTTAAATAATAAAAAATTTATTACGGGGGAAAAAGAAAGCGGCAGAAAAGAATTTACGATAAAATACAGAAAGGAATATGACGCGGCTGAAACTGGCAAGGAAGAACTTCTAAAAGATTTTACCTCATTTATCAAAAAGATTGCGGCTAATAGGAGAATTAAGATTGATAAAACAAATAAAGAAATAATAAATACTTTCGTTTTTGACGATATTCAAATTCTGACCCCTATGAGGAAAGGAGATTTAGGCTATAATAACCTGAATAAAATACTGCAAAATATATTTAACCCTATTCCAGGCTATGTGGAAGCAGCAATGGGCATTAAAACAATCTACGAGAAAGAAAATACCGCGGAAAGTTTAAATAGTACGATTTTTATCTGCAACGGCATTCAATTTAGGTTATGCGACAGAATTATACAAAAGAAAAATAATTACGACCTCGACGTTTTTAACGGCGATACGGGATATATCTCAAATATAGACCATAACGAAAAAACTCTTTCGGTAGATTTCTCTGTAAATAATCTTCTTGACGGTAGAAATAAAAAGGTAATTTACGATTTTATAGATGTTTACGAAAATATAATGCATGCTTATGCCCTTTCGATTCATAAAGCTCAGGGAAGCGAATTTAATAACGTCGTCGTTTTATTCCACCAGTCGCATTATATGATGCTGAAGAAAAATTTATTATATACCGCAATAACCAGAGGAAAGAAAAATGTGGTGATTTTCGGAACTTTCAAGGCTTTCGGCATAGCAATGAATTCAAAAGAAAAAAAAAGAAATTCAGGATTAAGAAACCGCCTTGCGGAAGCTTTTAAAATATGAGATATGAGATATGGAAATTGCGTTTTAACTGGCGGAGAGAGAGGGATTCGAACCCTCGGTACATCTATTAGGACATACATTCGCTTAGCAGGCGAACGCCTTCGACCTACTCGGCCATCTCTCCGAAGAGAATTAATTAAATTAATAAA
>JAJYQZ010000193.1 GCA_021794335.1 bacterium | reverse complement strand
CTTTAACCCCGTAAGGAATAGCGAAATAACCCTTCAGCTTCAATCCGTCATAAGAGGTTAAGGTTAAATCGTATGTTTCGATTTTATTTATCCCGTCGTTGTAAAGCGGTTTTAGAGTATATAGAACTTTTTCCTTGCGAAGGTTTTTATACATACCGCGCCAGAACTTTTTGAACTTTTGGTATTTAGTAAGCGTTGCCGTTTTAAGATTAGCAGGAATATTTTTAACGGATTTTGGAGATTGATTGGATATGGAGAAGTGTTTATATAAAAAAAATGAAATTGCAAAAATAACTACTACAAACAGTAATATATATAAGCTTTTCTTTTTCATAAAATTCCGCCGCCTATCATAAAAATAGGCATCTTTTTTGATATATTTCAAAAAGATGCCTATAAATAGTTATTATTTTCAAATTAAATTTATTTTAACGATTCAAGATACTCAGCCACAGTTTCAAGTTGAGCCGGTTTTAGAGCGTGGTTCGGCATCATCGTGTTAGGATTATGAACCTTTGGGGTGTTGATTTGCACTTCAAGCCAGTGAATAGAACGGCCTCTTGTTCCTTCTTTATCAAGATTAGGACCTATCGAACCGCCTATGCCGTTTATAATATGACAGCCTTCGCAACCCTGCGCGTTAATAATTTTCATTGCAGCTGCTTCCAAATTTTTGGAACCGGCTTTTTTGGCAGCTTTTGGAACTGAAGGCATTTTCATGCCGGGAGCCATTGTAGTACTTGGGGCAGGCGCTGTCGGTGCAGGGGTTGTTTCTGCTGCGGGTTTTGACGGGGACGGCTTTTGAGCGCATCCGTAAAGCCCTATGCCGATAAATAATAAAAATAAAGCGGTAAATAAAACGGCTAATCCTTTTTTTGCTTTCAAGGTTTTTCCTCCTTAAATTTTTAAAATTAAAAAAAATTAAATAAATTAAAATTTTATAAACGCCAATTTTAAATATATTATATTTATATAATTTTTTGTCAAGTTTAAATTTTAAAGCCCGCTTCCACTTCCGTGATATCCAAAATCTTCAATCCGGCGGGCAAATAATAATTAATTAAGTCCTTTAAAGTATCCGCCTTACCTACAGGCTTATTTTTTATTTTAATCGTCAAATATAAACTATCGCTTTCGCTCATAAATGGGATAGGATTGGAATAACTGATTTTTGGCTTTGGACTAAATCTTGATTCTTTGTAGGCAATGGAAAGTTTTGCGATTCTAAAAACCCTGAGCAGTATTTTGGCGGTCTCAAGATGCCCAAGATATTTGATAACTCCCCTTTTCGAATATCTGATTAAAAGTTTAGAGGCGGTTAGATCTGCTTTGTCGTTATTACTATTTTCGGTATTTAAAATGTTAATAATGTCACTATTGTTTTTTTCATATAACTCTTTTCCTGCCGCAATTATATCTATATCGCCGTCCTGTTTTTGTTTTTTATGCATTTTAACATTTTCCTCCTTCGATGAATAAACAGGGCTTATCTCTTCAAAGTCGCAAACTCCGCATAAATGGCAAACCTTTCTGCAATTTTCCGTCGATAGCCGCTCTTCTTCGCTTTGTTTTTCAATGCCGCCTACCCCGCCGGTTATAATATCTGAACTAAAATTATAAATAGAAATCATATTCTGTTTGCGGGCTTTTTTAAACTCGGCTTTAAGATAATCCTTTTTAACTAATATATCTATAAAATCCCACGGCAAAGCGTCATTTAAATCTTTTTCATCGTAAAGATACCGGTTTACTATCCCGCCGCCGTTTATATTATCGAATGAATTTAATGCTTTAATCCATGCGTCATAATTAAACAATTTCATTTCGCTGTCGTAAACCGCCCCAAATTTATAAGCCTTATAAATAATTTTCGAAGTAAACCGGTCGCCTCTTGAAATTAGCCCCTCTATAAAGCTGACCCTCGGGTCTTGATACCTTAAATTTACATTTAGCGGCATTAATAACCTTTTTAAATAGTTAATCTTAAAGTTAAGCTCGGATGTCTTATTTATGGGATGCCATTGAAAGGGGGTATGCGGTTTAGGAACGAAATTATTAATATTAACCGTTATATTTAAGCCTTTCGAAACCTTTTTTATCTTTAAAATTAAATCCCTGATGCCGTCGATATCGGAAATCTTTTCGTAAGGCAGTCCGATCATAAAATATAATTTAAGATTCTTAAAGCCTTTTTGGGATAAATTCTTAACCTCCTCAAGTAAATCGTTCCCCGATATATTTTTATTTATAATATCCCTGAGCCTTTGAGTTCCAGCCTCGGGGGCAAGGGTGAAATTAGTTTTTTTTACTTCGGCGGTTTTTTGCAAAATTTTTTCGCTAAGGGAACCTATTCTCATCGAAGGGAAAGACATAGATACATGCTTGTCTTCGCTCGTGAACGATAATTCATCCAATAAACCGTTAATATCGGAATAATCGCCTGTCGATAAAGACGATAACGAAATTTCGCCAAGCCCCGTTTCCTCGATGCCCTTTTTAATTATTTCTACAACCTTTTCCTTTTTCCGTTCCCTTACGGGCCTATAAATATAGCCGGCCTGACAAAACCTGCATCCGGACGAACAACCCCTTGCTATCTCGACCGAAAGCCTGTTATGCACGGTTTCTATCAGCGGAACGATATTTTTTTTAACATAACCCATTAAATTTAAGTCATAACATATTGCTTTTTTTACATTTTTTGAATAATCAGGAACATAAACTCCCCGTATTTTCGCAAGTCCGGCCTTTACATAATCCCTATAATCTTTTTCGGCGACAAGTCCGTTTTTAAGGTCATTTTTAGCCTTTAAAACCGTATCGCAAACCGAAACCGCCGCAGTCTCGCCGTCCCCTATTATAAAAAAGTCCATGAAATCGTTTAACGGCAACGGATTAAAAGCGCACGGCCCGCCCGCCCCGACCAACGGATGGCTGAAATTCCTATCTTTTGAAAAAATCGGGATATCGGACGATTCCAGCATAAACAATATATTGGTGTAGGAAAGTTCATATTGAAGGGAAAACCCCACAATATCGAATTCCTTTATATCTTCAAACGATTCCAATGAAAAAAGGGGTATTTTATTTTCTTTTAGTTTTGAGCTCATATCGGGATAAGGCAGATAAACCCTCTCGCACGCTATATAATCTTTAGAGTTTAATATATCGTAAATAATTCCCATTCCGATATGGCTCATCCCCAATTCATAAAAATCAGGAAATGCAAGCGCATACTTAACGGGCATTTTTT
>JAJYQZ010000119.1 GCA_021794335.1 bacterium | reverse complement strand
GCATCGTAATTGCCGATAAAGAACTTGTGGCGGATTTTTCAAATGCTAAGGGCAAACTTTATGTTATCGATATGGTTAAATCCGCAAGGGAGGAACTGGGAAAGCTTTTAGGATTAAATATTATTGCACTGGGTGTTCTCGTTGAACTCTCCGGCATAGTTTCCCACGAGTCGATTGAACAGGCATTGATGAAAAGGGTGCCCAAGGGTTTTGAAGATTATAACAAAAAAGCTATAGAAATCGGCTTCAGGCTTGCAAAAGAAATTAAAAACAATAAATAATAAATAATATTAAAATAAAGGGGTGCATTAAATGATAGAGCGGACACTTTCCATTATAAAACCGGACGGCGTGAAAAACGGGTTAACGGGAAAAATTATTAGACTATTCGAGGAAAACGGCTTTGAGATAAAGGCTGTAAAAAAGGTCCATCTTTCGAAAAGCGAAGCGGAAGGGTTTTACTATGTCCATAAAGAACGCCCCTTTTTTAACAGCTTAGTTTCTTTTATGACGGAAGGACCTGTTGTCCTTATCGTGTTATCCGCTGAAAATGCAATTCTAAAAAACCGCGAGTTAATGGGGGCAACAAACCCAAAAGACGCAAAGGAAGGAACTATCAGAAAAATGTATGCCGAAAGCATTGAAAGAAATGTGGTGCACGGCTCCGACTCTTTGGAATCCGCAAAATTCGAAATTCCATATTTCTTTAATGTATTCGAGATATTATAATTATATATTATATGTAAATGCTTAATTCAATGTTTGCAAAAAAGGATATAGGCGGTATAGTAAAACTTTTTGAAAAAAATTACGGAGAACTAAAGCCCTTTTTAAACTTCAACAACGCCTTTCAGCTTTTAATAGCGGTGGTTCTTTCCGCCCAATGTACCGATAAACGGGTTAACATAATTACCGCAGATTTATTTAAACGCTACATTAAACCGTCAGACCTCGCCAAAAAAGATTTAAAAGATTTTGAAGAAGAGATTAAAACCTGCGGCATGTATCACAACAAGGCAAAAAACCTTATAGAAGCCTCTAAAATACTTACCGAAAATTTCAATAATGAAGTTCCAAAGGATTTCGATTCGCTGGTCAGCCTTCCGGGAGTCGGAAGAAAATCCGCCAATGTAATACTCGGCACTTACTTTAATGAAGAACGGTTTCCGGTAGATACCCATGTATTCAGGGTTGCAAATCGAATCGGGCTTGTGAACCAGAAAACCCCCGAAAAAACAGAGGACGACCTTACCGCAATAATTCCTCCGAATCTCTGGATGAAAATGCACCGCTGGCTTATTTATCACGGCAGAACTTACTGCATTGCCAAAAATCCAAAATGCGCTGATTGCTTCCTGAAAGATTATTGCCTTTATTATAAGTCTAAATGTGATATTAATCATAAAAATTAAAAGATTAACCTGATATAATAAATCCCAAATGAGCCCGATAATAAGATACTTTACCATAGCCTCTTTATTATACTTAATTATCGGGGCGGGTCTCGGCTTAGTTATGGCAATTTATCCTCCGTGGGTTAACTATTTACTTTTAGCCCATGTTCATTTCCTTTTGCTGGGATTTATTGCGATGATGATATATTCCGTAGGTTATCATGTTTTACCCCGTTTCAGCGGCTTTAAACTTTATAGCGAAATACTCGTAACGGTTCAATTTTACCTCGCCAATATAGGATTAATCGGTATGGCTTTTACATGGATTATTTCAGAAGACGGGTCTTCCGGATTTTATTCTATTTTAGCCCTTGGCTTTTTTGCCCTAATGGAGTTTTCGGGTATCTGCATTTTTGTTTTTAATAATATTATGACATTATCGGGCAAGGGTGGAAGGATGATGCCGTAAACCGGATTTATTTTAATTGCAGAACTTTGTGAAGCTGTATTCCCAACCTGACATTCAATTCATCTCTTAATATTTTTAATGCCAGATCTTTCGAAGACATAGCGGCAAAGGCCGCGGAGAATATAATTTTTGATGTTTTTATCAAGTTATTTTTTAAAAAATCTTTAGCAAAGGCATAATCATCTTCCGTTCCTATAACAAACTTCAGCTCATCCGTTGCAGTAATATAATCTAAATTTTTATAATTATTCTTATGGGAAAAACCGCTTGAAGGACATTTTATATCGACAATTTTTATAACATGCATGGGAACGCTTTTTAAGTCTATCGACCCGTTGGTTTCTAACAATACCGTATAATTTAATTTTATTAATTCATCGAACAATCCATAAACGGCTTCCTGAATTAAGGGTTCGCCGCCGGTAATCTCCACAAGCCTTATTTTTCCGCCTATCTTACTTAAATCATTAATAATTTCGCTTACGGCTAATTTTCTGGAATTTTCGGTCGTTAAAGCCTCTTCGGTATCGCAATAAGAACATTTAAGGTTGCAGCCCGCAAGCCTGACGAACTTACACGGATAACCGGCAAAGGAAGATTCGCCCTGAATACTGTAGAAAATATCGTTTACGAACAACATTTTAGTCCTTTCATTTGAATATTTTAATAAATTATTATATAATTTTTATATAGGGGGTAAAAAAATGTTTGGAATAGGAACACCAGAAATACTTATTATTATCGTAGTTGCTCTATTAATATTCGGCCCCACGAAACTTCCGGAACTTGGCAAAACTCTCGGTAAGGGACTCAGGGAGTTTAAAAAAGCATCTTCGGATTTAAAAGAGCAAATTAATCCCTTGAATGATGGAGAGCAGCCGCAGCCGGAATCCCCAAACCTTATTTCCGGCGAAAAGACGGCAGGCAAAAAGAAACGGCAGGCTAAAAGAAAACCGGCTAAAGCGCCAAAAACCCGTTCAAAAAAACCTGCGCAGGGGGCGGCCAAAGCAATCCCGGCGAAAAGGTCAAAAACTAAAAGCGATAAACAAAAACCTCAGTAGTTGTTCTTTAAAGCTAAATATCCAAATTTACCACATTAAGGGCGTTATCTTCAATAAACTTACGCCTCGGCTCAACCTTATCGCCCATCAGAATGTCAAACATTCCATCTGCCTCCACAAGGTCGTTTATATTAACCTTTCTTAATGTCCTCGTCTCTTTGTTCATAGTTGTTTGCCAGAGTTGCTCGGGGTTCATTTCTCCAAGGCCTTTATATCTTTGAATGGAAATATTTTGGGGAATTTTTG
Organism: bacterium; assembly: GCA_021794335.1. Next base: position 87 of record JAJYQZ010000119.1, on the reverse strand, counting down.
ATTTAATAATGTCATAAAATTCATCCGGATTTTTTATTTCAAACTTTCTGGATTCTACTACAACAACCAAATTGGAAAAATCTAATG
>JAJYQZ010000061.1 GCA_021794335.1 bacterium | reverse complement strand
AAGCTTAATAAGTTTAACGGTATATTCGAACCCGCTGCGGTTAAACGGATATTTTCCTTTAAACCGTTCATTCCGTATTTCATGGAAAGCTGCGCAAAAACTCCCGTAAAAATAGAAATTGCCAGATTAACATATATGGAAGGTTTTAATTTAATTTTTGCCATAAATTTTCTCCCCGCCGTCTCACAAGATAAAAACTTAGAGCGGGCGCGGGCGGGCCGACTTTGAATTTAGTTCGTTATCCGCAAGGGTGACGGATTCTTCCATTTCTTTTCTGTATTTTTTAAGTTTTTCGGTTAAGCCCGCATTATTAACGGCAAGAATGGAGATTGCTAAAAGGGCGGCATTTGTTGCCCCGCTTTTACCGATGGCGGTAGTTGCCACAGGAATGCCCGAAGGCATTTGGACAATGGACAGCAAACTATCGAGACCGTTCAGGGCGGAAGAATTAAGAGGAACACCGATAACCGGGATTACGGTTAAAGCGGCTACGACTCCGGGGAGATGGGCGCTCATCCCTGCAGCCGCTATGATTACCTTGGCGCCGTTTTTTTCGGCAGATTCTATCAGCCCGATAGTTCTTTTAAGCGACCTGTGCGCGGATGAAATATGAATTTCAAAGGAGGCATCAAACTTTTTTAATACTTGAACTGCCCCCTCCATCTCGGTTAAATCGCTTTTAGACCCTACGATAATTAAAACTTCCATGTCGTCTCCATTTTTATTATTTATTAATTCTAATTCCCTAATCCTGCAATAGAAATTTATTTTCTGGATTCCCGCTTTCGCGGGAATGACACCCTTTGGGTTAAAACCTCAATCCCCGAATAGTCATTCCCGCGTAGGCGGGAATCCAGTATTTACATATAAAAGAAACATCTAAATATTTTCTATTGCAGGATTAAGGTTTATTAATTCTAATTATCGGCTATTGCGCAATTATCAAGCAGTAAGCTTTTATTTTTTTGTTACCGGCGATTGAACGCCATAGCCCTGCTTTGCGGCAAGATAGCCCGTGGTTCCCGCAAGACCGCCGACAAGCAGAAGCGCGCACCCTGTTAGAAAATTCATAGTAAAAAAAATTAAAAATAATAAAACCCAAAATTTCAATCTTTTCATTTGAAATAAATATTTAAAATTAGTAAAATTAATAAAATTTTTTTATATTTTACTATATAATATTTTAAAATCAAAGGAAAATTTACTTATGCTCAAAAAAAGATATGCGCTTATATCCGTTTATGATAAAACAGGTGTTGTGGAACTTGCAACCCACCTCGAAATAGACGGTTATACCGTTATTGCGACAGGAAATACCTATAATGTATTAAAATCTGCGGGGATAACGGATTTAAAAAGAATAGACGAGATAACAAATTTTCCCGAGATAATGGATGGAAGAGTGAAAACATTGCATCCCGCTATTTTTGGAGGAATTCTGTCAATCAGGGACAACGAAAACCATATGGAAGATATGAAAAAAAATAATATAAGCCCCATCGATTTCGTTGTCGTAAACCTGTATCCGTTTAAAGAAATGAAAGATAAAGATATAACATTCGAAGAAAAGCTTGAGTTTATCGATATAGGCGGCGTCTCTTTAATAAGGGCGGCGGCAAAGAACTTCAGGCATGTTTCGGTAGCGACAAGCCCTGCTTACTACCCCGATATAATAGAATTTCTTAAAAACAAACAGGAAATACCGCAAGAAATCAAAAAGGTGTTTGCATATGAGGCTTTTAAACTTACGGCAGAGTATGACAGTGAAATTTCCAATTTTTTAGGTTCAAAAAAAGAAAAAAAGGATGTAGTTTTTAAAGGGGAGTTGAATCTGAATCTTAAAAAATTATCGCCTTTAAGATACGGTGAAAATCCCCACCAAAAAGCCGCGTTTTACGAGGCGGAGTTTGAAGAAGACTTTAAGGGAATTGCAGCAAACGAACAAAAGAGGGACGATTACCCCGCTTTCAAAAAGATCTCGGGAAAAGATATTTCATATAATAACCTGTTAGATATAGATTCAACCTTCAATATAATAAGAGATTTTTATGCAGCGGACGATTGGTTCTCCGTAATCGTGAAACATACCAACCCTTGCGGAGCCGCCTTAAGTAAAACATCTTTAAAAGATGCATTACTTAAGGCAAGAAAGACCGACGAGATTTCATCTTACGGAGGGATAATAGGTTTTAATAAGAAGGTGGATAAAGAAACCGCCCTCGAAATCAAGCCGTTTTTTGTTGAAATTATTTTAGCCCCGGGTTATAGCGGGGATGCCCTGGAAATTTTAAAAACCAAGAAAAACACGATAATCGTCGAGTATTTTGCCGATTATATTCTTAAAAGAGATAAATTTTCTTTACGGAGCGCTTCGGGCGGGGTTCTTGTTCAGGAAAAAGACGATGCGCCGGAAAATACGCTTTCTTTTAAAACGGTTACGGATAAAAAGGCGGATGATTATTTATTAAACGACCTGATTTTTGCATGGAAGATTGCGAAGCATGTCAAATCCAATGCCATAGTCTATGCGAAAGATTGCGCTACCGTAGGAATCGGAGCGGGACAGATGTCGAGAATAGACAGCGCTAAATTTGCTTATCAAAAAATGAATGATTCTTACGGGGATGTCAGGGGTTTCGTTATGGCTTCGGACGGATTTTTTCCATTTAAGGATTCCGTGGAATATGCGGGTAAGATAGGAGTTATCGGGATAATAGAACCGGGGGGGTCAATCAGAGATGACGAGGTTATCGGCGAGGCGGATAAATTAAATATCCCGATGATATTTACAAACATAAGGCATTTTAAACACTGATTTTATCCCTGGAATTGCGATAGAAATTTTAAATTTTAGTTAAAGGAAAGGCAAAAATATATCTATGAAAATTCTTATTATAGGTTCGGGCGGAAGGGAAAGCGCCATAATTCATGCCGTTAGAAATTCAAGGATTGATACCGAAGTGTATTGCGCCCCCGGCAACGGCGGCACTTTAGATAATGCCGAAAATATAATGATAAAGCAGGATGACATAAGCGGCCTTGTTAATTTTGCAAAAAATAACAAAATAGATTTAACGATAGTAGGTCCTGAAATACCCCTGTCTCTGGGGATAGTCGATGAATTTACGGCAAACGGCCTGAAGATATTCGGCCCGAATAAAAAAGCATCCCTTTTGGAATCCTCTAAGGAATACGCCAAAGATTTCCTTAAAAGAAATTCCATAAAAACAGCGGATTACCGGTCATTTACGGATTTTACCGGCGCATCAAACTTTGTCCTGA
>JAJYQZ010000036.1 GCA_021794335.1 bacterium | reverse complement strand
CGGCTTTTTATATTATCAAAGCATAAAGCCGGGTTCGAATATGAGCGGCGAAAGAAATATTGTCCTAAAATTTAAATCTTGAACTAAAAAATTTTAATAATCGGTAATAACTTTTTATGAAGCTTAAGGATATTATAAAAGATAATGATTTAAATATTGCCGTAGAAGGAAGAAATGACATAGATATTCTGGGGATATCGAATGATTCCCGCAAGATAAAAAGCGGATATATATTCGCCGCAAGAAAAGGGGTAAACATTAACTCTAATATTTACATATCAGGGGCGGTTTCCAACGGGGCTGTCGCAATATTAACCGATGAAGAGGGTTACGAAAAAGAAATCAGGGATAAAAATATAGGGGTAACAATAATAATTGCGCAGGATGCCTTAAAGGCTTATGCTGTTATTTCCAGAAACTTTTTTAAACATCCAGGTCAAAAAATAAATGTTATCGGCGTTACGGGAACAAACGGAAAAACAACAACAACGTTTTTAATAAAATCTATTTTAATGAACGCTAAAAATAACGCAGGGTTAATAGGAACAATAGATTATGAAATCGGCGGCAGGAAGGTAAACTCCGGCAATACGACGCCGGACGCTTACGAATTAAACGGGATGCTGAGCGATATGGTTAATTCCGGCGCAAAATATTGCGTAATGGAGGTGTCTTCTCACAGCCTTATTCAGGACAGGATTTACGGAGTTCCCTGCGATGTTGCAGTTTTTACTAATCTAACCCGCGACCATCTCGATTACCATAAAGATATGGAAAACTATTACTTAGCGAAAAAAAAGTTATTTTCGGAAATACTTTTAAAAAGTAATAAGCCAAAAAAATTCGCCGTGATAAATAACGATGATTTTTACGGAAAAAGGTTAATAAAGGAATTAAAGGACGAGCCGGGGGATTATACTGCTTTTAAAAACAGGCAGGAAGGCGGCATAGGCATAGTAACTTACGGCATGGAAAAAGACAGCGATATATTTGCGCAAGACATATCGTATTCTAAAGACGGATTAAAATTTAATGTTATTTTACCGTCCGGACAGGAAAGACTGGAAATTTCTTCAAAACTTATAGGAAGTTATAATGTCTATAATATTCTTGCCGCATGCGGCGCGGCGTACGCTCTTTCTATTCCCGGCAATTTTATAGCGGAGGGCGTAAAAACTCTGCTTAATGTTCCGGGCAGGGTCGAAAAGGTAAATACCTGCAATGCCGAAACCCCTTTAATATGCGTAGATTATGCCCATACCGACGACGCGCTTAAAAGGGTTTTATCCGCCTTAAGAAATATTAGCGGCGGCAGGTTAATAAGCGTTTTTGGGTGCGGCGGGGACAGGGATAAAGGGAAAAGGCCGCTCATGGGCAAACATTCTACGGATATTGCCGATATTACCATAATTACATCCGATAACCCAAGAAGCGAGGAGCCGCTGAAGATTGCGAAAGAAATAGAAATTGGGGTAGAAAATGCAATATTTATCGATTTTTTAAATGTGGATTTGCAAGAACTTAAAAACAAACTTAAAAATGTCCGAAATAACCATATTTACACGATTATTAAAGACAGGTCCGCCGCAATAAAAATGGCCCTTTCTATCTCAACGGCGGGTGATACCGTTTTGGTAGCGGGAAAGGGGCACGAAGATTATATGATAATAGAGGGAAACAAATACCATTTTAGCGATAAAGAAGAAGTGTTAAAATTTTATGAAAATAAATTATAATTTGACATTAGACGAAATTTTAAATTGTACCGGCGGAAAAACCGTAATAGCCGGAGACGGAACGACCCCTCTTGTTTTTAACGAGATATTTACGGATTCAAGGGAAATTCCGCCGCAGCGGGAGGGCGTCCAATTTTCAATTTTTATAGCATTCAAGGGAAAAACCTTTAACGGCGAAAGCTTTGTCGATTCCGTTTTCAAAAAAGGGACGCCGTGCGCCATTGTTTCATGGAGTTTTCTTGAGGATTACGATATATCCGATTACCCGGGTAAAATTATTATAGCGGTTGACGACACGGTGGATGCCTACGGCAGTATAGCCAAGATGTACTTAAGCCGGTTTAATTTGAAAAAAAAGATTGCGATAACCGGTTCATGCGGCAAAACGACGACAAAGGATATGGTTTATAAAATATTGTCGGAAAAATACGGCGCCCCCGCGGTGCTGAAAAATCTTTATAATTTCAATAATTTGATAGGCGTTCCAAAAACTATTTTAGAATTAAACGCAAACCATGAATTTCTTATTCTGGAGATAGGAACAAATAAAAAAGGGGAAATAAAAAAACTCGCGGAAATTATATCCCCGGATATAGGAGCGATAACCAATATCGGCAAATCTCATCTTTTGGAGTTCAAAGATCTCGAAGGAGTGCTTGAAGAAAAATTTGCTTTGGTTTCAAGCCTGAAAGAGAACGCTTATTTGGTATTAAACGCCGATGACGAAATGCTCGGCGGCAAATACCCTACCGCGCCCGGCGTTAATTTTCTTTCATTCGGGTTCGGGCAAAAAAAAGGGGCGGATATTGTATGCGGCAATATCGGGTACGAAAGGGATTACACGAGTTTGCTTATCGGGTTTAAAGGTAAAAAGTATCCCGCGAATGTCAAGTTTAAAGGGGATCATTTAATATACGATTTTTTGTGTGCGCTTTTAATTTCCTATATTTGCGGGGTTGATATCGGCCCGGGCATAAAGGCTTTAGAAAATTTTGATCTTCCATCTGGAAGAATGCAGATAATTAACGATACGGCAAAAGAGTATGTATTGATTAACGATACTTATAATTCGAATCCCGATTCGTTAAAAGCGTCGTTAAATTCGATAAATGTCTATTACCCCGATAAAAAAAAGATATTAGTTTTGGGAGATATGTTAGAACTGGGAGATTCTTCCGAAGCCGAACATTTTAACGCGGGACAAGAAGCCGCTAATTTCGCCGATTATATTTTTTATAAGGGCGATTATTACAATAATGTAAAAGAGGGGCTTTCGAAAGCAGGGTTTGATATTAATAAACTGTTTTTATTCGACGATAAAGATATTTTTGAAGAAAAATTTTCAAAATTAGACAAAAAAAATAGCGTTGTTCTAGTAAAAGGCTCAAGAGGAATGAAGCTGGAAAAATATTTTAATTTTAATACATAACAGGTTGCCCCCCTTCCCCGGAGGGGAGGGATTGGGAGAGGGAAAAAATATTTATGATAAGTTTAAATCCGAATTTTTTTAGATATATTACATTCAGGGCATCTTATGCGATAATTTTATCTTTAATCTTATCTATCGCGT
>JAJYQZ010000286.1 GCA_021794335.1 bacterium | reverse complement strand
GTCTGGCTATCAAAAGAATTGCGCTTAAAATGTCATAAGGTTCAAATCCCGCAATAACCGCCGATTTTTTATATTTTAGCGGAATATCTTCATAAATACCGCTTCCGGTAATAACGCTTACATGTCCAGGACAGATAAAACCGTCTATTAAATTGTCGTTGGAATCTAAAATAGCATTTATAGGCGGAGGCACAAGAACATGATTAATATAAAATAATATATTTTCGATTTTTTTTGCTATCGCTTCTTCGATAAGGGCTGCCGTCATCGGCGTTGTCGTTTCGAACCCTATTGCAAAAAAAATAATCTTTTTATCCTTATTGCTTTTATCCGCCGCTATTTTTATAATATCGAGCGGGGAATATATCATCCTTACATCTATTCCTTTAGCCCTCTCTTTTATGAGGGAACTATTTGTTCCTGGAACCCGCATCATATCGCCGTAAGCCGCAAGTATAACATCGGGCAAACTCGCAATTTCTATAGCCTTATCGATTCTTTTTATCGGCATAACGCAAACGGGACAGCCGGGGCCGTGAAGAAAGTTTATCTTGTCTTTAAGAAGGGTATTCAGTCCGTATTTCATAATGGAATGGGTATGCCCGCCGCATATTTCCATTATATTTATCGTTTTTTTGGCTTCGATGCTTATCAGAGAGGTTAGCCGTTCTATATCGCCTTGTTGCTTAAAAGAGGAATATATGCTCATTCTGACCCGTTCTAACCGGTTTTTAATCCATTTTATTTTCGATTTCCTTAAACAAATTAAGGCTTTCTATTGCTTCATTCTCGTCTATTTTTTGCATCGCGTAACCCACATGGATAAGCAAATAATCCCCTATTTTAGCCTGCTCCTCTAAAAGCATGGTGGATATAAGCCTTTTAGAACCCATCGTATCTACGACGGCAATGTTATCGCCTTTTATTTCTACCACTCTGGAAGGGATTGCGAGACACATTGATTATGTCCAAATATAAATTAAATTAATAGTTCGATACTGCTTTATCTATTATTTTACCCCGTTTATCTATAAAATTCAATGTATAAGATAATAACAAATTAAATTATCTAATGGACTTTATATAAAAAATAAGTTAAGATAATGTTCGCTGTCTTTTACATGTCGTTTTGTCTAAATTCCGTAAAAATCATTCAGGGCAAAGGTAATACAATAATACAAAGCTAATGTTCTACCGTTTATGAGGTTTCTATGAAAAGATTAAATAACATGGCATATAATCTGCGTCCGCTTAAACAGATGTCGCATCCAACCGACCTTATAAAGCAGTTTACCCCGAATTGGTTTACTATGAATATGGGAACAGGTATTCTGTCGCTTATGCTTGCGGCTTTTCCATATCGGGTTGCAGGATTGCATCTGATAGCGGAGGGCTTATGGATAGTTAACATCGCTTTGTTTATAATTTTTAGCATTCTTTTTATCGGACGCTTTATGTTTTATTTTCAATCCGCGAAAAAGCTGCTAAAGCATCCCGTGCAATCGATGTTTTTGGGAGCTATACCTATGGGTTTAGCTACTATTATAAACGGATTTTTAATATTTGCAGGAGCGCAAATGACGCCCATAGCCTTAAATTTATGGTGGTTTGACGCTTTTATTTCTATAATTGTAGGTTTGTTGGTTCCTTTCTATATGTTTACGAATCAAAAACATAGTATAGAAGACATGACCGCAATATGGCTGCTGCCGATAGTCCCTGCTGAAGTTGCCGCCGCATCGGCAGGTTTCTTAGCTCCGCATGTTGCTCCTGTTATAGGCAGATATGTTATTATCCTCGGTTATGCGCTATGGGCATTTTCCGTTCCTCTTGCTTTCGGCATTCTTGTCATATTGTTCTTGCGCCTTGCATGGCACAAGCTCCCGCATAGGGATATGGCGGTATCTACATGGTTGACATTAGGACCGATAGGCACGGGCAGCTTAGGTTTGCTTCTTCTTGGAAACGATGCGCCTGCGGTATTTACCGGAACAAAACTTTATATTTATGCTAAAACCGCTTATAGCGTCGGACCTATAGGGGGACTAATTATGTGGGGATTCGGCTTTTGGTGGCTGATAATAGCTATCCTTATGACATTCAGGTATATGCAGGAAGACTTGCCTTTTAATATGGGCTGGTGGGGATTTACCTTTCCTCTGGGGGTTTATACTTCGGCAACGATTACACTGTTTAGATTAACGGGAATGGAACTTTTTAAGGTGATCGGCGCTATTTTTGTCATCATGCTTGCTTTTTTCTGGACCGCGGTTACATCGAAAACATTGCATGGAATGTGGCACGGCTACTTATTTAAAGCGCCTTGTTTGTCAATCGAAACCGGACTTCCCGATAAAGATATGAGATGTGCCGATTAATCGAATAAATCCTTTAATAAAGCCTAAAAACCACAAAATTGCCGGCAAAATTTTTAAAACATTTTAACATTTTCTACGGCAATTTAGGGTAAAACAGGTTCATTGATTTTTTCATAGTAATTTTTATCAAAAGAATAATTATACACCTCGCCTGTTTCTATAATATAATGCCATCCATATATGTTAATTTTTTTGTCCGTTAATTTAGCTTTAATATAAGGATATGAATATAAGTGTTTGATTTGTTCTTTTACATTCTCTCTTTCGGTCAATAACTCCCTTTCTTTTTCATTGAGGTCAAGATTATTACCGGCCGCTAAATTTAACACTATTTTTTTAACATCTTTAGCCAGTTCTAACCATTTTTTTGTATGAGGAATATTTTTTAGATCCTCGTCCGTCATATATAAAGCCTTGCATCCTCCGCAATTTGAATGTCCGCATACTACGATATTTTTTACATCTAATATATTTACGGCATATTCTATCGCGGAAGTGGTTGCCAAAAACTCATTGACAGTCCTATATAACGGGATTATATTGGCAATATTCCTTACGACAAAAAGTTCTCCGGGTAATGACTTAGTGATAAGATTTGGAACAACCCTCGAATCGGAACACCCGATAAAAAGCGTATGCGGATTTTGTTTTGCTCCTATTTTTTTAAAAAGTTCACTATATCTTTTATACTCATTATTATTAAAATTAATTACGCCTTCAAATAAATTATCCATGTTAAACTTCTCCTTTGAAACTGCTTTACGCCGTTATAATTTTATAACTTAAAGGCCTTCTTCCACCCTGTTTCTTCCGTTTTCTTTTGCCCTGTATAAGGCATTATCAACCCGCTTAATAAGACTGTTAATAATGTCTTGCGTATTACCCAAATTATCTTTTTCGCCATATTCTACAGCCCCGAAACTACAGGTAAGCCCGTAAATATATTTAAAGACATTTTCCTCGATTAATTTTCTTAGGCTTTCAGCCTTTGCTTTTGCGTAAACTAAATTGGTTTCGGGCATTAATATCATAAACTCTTCTCCGCCAAATCTGACAAAAAAATCGGTTTCCCTTAAATTGGCTTTTATAAGATTAGCAAGCTCTATCAAAATATTATCTCCTATTTGATGCCCGTAATTATCGTTTATTTCTTTAAAGTGGTCTATATCGAACATAATTAAAGACAGCGGCCTATTATATCTAAACGCCAGTTTAACATACCCGTCCAAAATATTATCTAATTTTCTCCTGTTAAAAATCCCCGTAAGAGGGTCTGTTTCGGATAACTCTTGAAAGCGTAATTTCTCTTTTTCTAATTCCCTTTCCAGCAACACCTTATCGGTCATATCGAAAAATATAGCGAGAGCGACGAACCATCCTTGATAAACAATGGTTTGGACATGAAACAATATATGTTTTTCTTTGCCCTTTTTGGTAAAAGTATGAAAAGTGTATTCAAAATAAAATTGTTCTCCCTTAAGCCTTCTTTCTATATTGGCTTTGATAACAGGCCTATCTTTTTCCCCAAATAAATCCCATATGTACATATCGTAGAGTTCTTTTTCGGGATAACCGAAAAATTCTACGGCTGCGGGATTGGCATAAAGTATCTTCGTGTCACTAATGTAAATCCCTTCGACCATACTGTTAACTATAGCGCTAAAAAGTTCCTCGTTCTCCTTTAACCTCTTTTCTAATTCTTTCTCTTTAGTTATGTCCAAAAGCACGCAGTCTATCATATCTTTTCCGTAATCATCTTTTTTCAAGCGGCAGGCAATGTACACATCGATAATCCTGCCTTTTAAAGTCTTTCTTTTCCCTTCAAATTCATAGACCCCTTTTTTCATTATATTTTTAATAACATTGGCTCTTTCTTCTCCTTCAACATATAAATCCACAATTTTGGTATTAATTAACTCTTCTTTGCCGCTTGCTTCAAAAATTGTTACCATATAATCGTTTACATTAATAAAACGTCCTTCTTCATCTGTTGTTGCCTGATATACCCCGATAGGCAGAAATTTTACAAGGTTATTATATTCGAGATAGGAATCCAGAAGCTTTTTTTCAAGCCCCTTCCTGGCGGAGATATCCCTTGCTATGCAAACACCCATCCTTGTTTTTCCAATATCAAAAATATTATCAACCGCTTCAACCTGTATAATTTTTCCGTCCTTTGTAAGATGATTAGCTTCATAAGTTAAATATCCTTTTGAAGCCAGCTCAATAAAATAATTTTTCATTTTGTCATAATCGGCTTTCGGTATTATATTAAGAGGGGAAAGTTTAAGAAACTCGTCTTTATTATAGCCAAGCCTTTTAAGCCCGGCCTCGTTTGCATCGATAAATGACTTGGGAAAACCCTCTTTAGAATATTCCATTAAAAAAACTGCATCCCCTATCGAGTCAAAAAGCGTCCTGTACTTTTTCTCGCTCTGCTTTATCTTTAACTCCTTACTTGAAATATTAAATATAAACAGTATTAAAATTATAAAAAATAAGAAGAAACCTGCAATAAAAATCAGATTTAAAATTAAATGAAAATATAAGGCATCTTTAATCTTGTGTTCGAAGGCCTGTTCCATTAAAGGAGCATAATTCGGACCGGCTTTATACATATTAATGAATAAAGGTTCCATAAATGCGCTTTTTGCCATAATTTTATGGTGGATAATAAGGGTAACAAGAATGGGAACTATCAAATTTTTCCAATTGTAATAAGCTTTGTTCTCAAAAGGAAGAATGGTCTTCTCTAAAAAAGGGAATTTTTCAAGATTTTTATTGAACTCTTTAAACCTTTTATTTGTAAGGCCTATTAAGGCGCTTAATTTTAAAAGAGATGATTTTAACCTTTTTTTATCGTTTTTCCGCGAAAAATGGACGACGTCCTGCGCAGAACTTACGGTCAGCCTTATGCTGTCCGAAAGTTTTATAACCCCCAGCTGAATATTATTATCCGCATTCATATCGTTTTCCATTTTTAAAATAACAGAATTATAAATAATTGCGGAAATAACAATATATGCGGTCAAAATAATAATGCCGAATAAAAATGTTTTTGATTCAATTAACCTTTGAAAATTCATCGCAAATTCCTATTAAAGCCGATAAATAAATTAAAAGACAAAGTTGTCCTCTTTGGCTTAAGAGCAGTTTTAAATTTTATCGGCGAAGACTTGCCTGTCTCGTTCGATTTTTCGGGGGGCATATTTTATCGCTGCAACGCTGCAATGGAATTTATACCGAACGCCGGATAACCTTTTCGTTTAATCTGGTTCATTAAACCGCTGACAGCTTCTTTCACTGAGTTAAGCAGCGAACTCTCACGCTCGAAAGAATCGGGGTTATACCGCCTGAATCCTATATATGTATTAATAAGGTAATAACTGGTTATATTGTTTTTGCCGATATTACGGTATAATCCGGCGCTGGAATAATAAACATATATTCCCGCCTTTTTGTAAAAAAAATCATTAGCCGTCACATGTATCCCGTATTTTTTATAAGGATATTTAACGGTAAACCAAGTCGGAACATTATCTGCTAACCGCCTGTTTATGAACTTGCTCGGAATGGATGAAAAGTTGGAAACCGTATAACCAAATATTCCGGCTGCACGGCTTGCCTGAGGCATCGCTAAAAATATAAATGAACAAACCGATAAACTAATTAAAATTTTTCTCATTGTTTTTTCCCTCCATTAAACCTGGTTATTATTAATAGCTCCAAAATAATCGTGCGTGTACACTGTGCGCATAAATATATGTCAAAATAAAATACTTTGAAAACTTGGCTTACCCCCCACTATTGCATTGCCGGAATTTTTTAAGAGGCTTTTTGGCTATAACTTCTCTTAATGATTATGTTATCATAAAATAAAATATAGATATTATCAATACATATCTTTATGCCCTAATTTTTCGCAGGAGGATCAAAGTTTATAAAAGAATATTAATTATTGACTTAAAATAGGACAATATAGTATTATTATATCATAACACAAAACGCAAAAGGGGCTGTAGCTCAGTTGGCAGAGCGCTTGCATGGCATGCAAGAGGTCGTCGGTTCGACCCCGATCAGCTCCACCATTTAAAAAACTTACAACTGACAAACCATAAAAATTAAGATTCGGGATATTAAAAACCTATTTCCTCTCCGTAATCCGGCATATAAACATTAAACCCTTTTTCCTCGAGTTTGCTTTTATAAACTTTCATAACATACTCATCGCCATGAATCAGGCATACTTTTTGAGGCTTGACCTTTACGGCCGTTATCCATTCCACAAGTTCATTCTGGTCTGCATGCGACGAAAAGCCGTTTATTGTATAAATTTGCGCATTTACTTTAAAACTTTCGCCTAAAATATTCACTTTTTTTTCTTTTTCGACTATAAGCCTTCCCAGAGTTCCTTTTGCCTGATAGCCGACAAATATGACGGCATTTTCTTTTTTCCAGATATTATGCTTCAAGTGATGAAGAATCCTGCCGCCGTGGAGCATTCCGCTTCCGGCAATGATAATAGCCCTTCCTGATACATTATTAATTTGCTTAGATTCTTCAATATCTCTTACGATATTTAAATATGGAAAATCGAAAGGATCGCCTTTTTTAAAAAGCGGAATTTTATCCTCTTTAAAATAAGAGAGATTTTGAACAAATATATCGGTTACACTTAAAGCAAGCGGGGAATCCAAAAACACTTTACATTCGGGAAGAAGTCCCTGCTCGTAAAATTCTCTAAGCAGATATAAAATATCCTGAGCCCTTTCCGTTGCGTAACTCGGAATTAAAACATTGCCGTTGTTTTTGAGCGTATCCGTGATTGCCGCTAAAAATTCTTCTTTAGACTCCTGAAAACTTCTGTGATTTCTGTCTCCGTAAGTTGTTTCGGTGTACACCACATCTGCTTCATCGGGATATTCAAAGTTTTTAACTATCGGCTTTTCTTTGTTTCCCAGATCGCCGGAAAAGATAACCGAGCCATCGCCCTTCTTTATTTTTACGAAAGATGAACCCAGAATATGCCCTGCGTCGCGAATTTCTATAACAAACCCGCTTTTTAAATTGTAAGGCTTATTATATTCTAAAACAGGGTTAAAAAAATCGAATGAGTTTAAAACATCCGATTCGTCATATAAAAGTTCCGGCTTTTTTTCGTTTTTCCTTAAAGATTTTTTTAATTCATATTTATAATTTTCGAATATTATCTTTCCGGTGTCTAAAAGCAAAACTTTAGAAAGTTGGTATGTCGGTTTAGTGCATAGAATTTGCCCTTTAAATCCGTTTTTTACCAAAAAAGGAATTCTGCCGCAATGGTCTATGTGGGCATGGGTGAGTATTAAATAATCAACCTTTTTAGGATCGAAGCCGAGTTCGTAATTTTTATCCTCAAAATCCCTTTCTTGAAACAGCCCGCAATCCACCATTATATTCACATCATCTTTATCATCCGTTAACAGGTGGCAGCTTCCGGTAACATTTTTTGCGGCTCCAAAGGATTTTATAATCATTTTTATAATAAGCTCTTTATTTATATTTGAAATAATAACTAAAATCTCAGCCTTAAACCAACCTCAGGACCGTCAAACGCTAAACTTCCATCGACATTATTTGTGTTAACATGAATCTTGTCATACACATAATCCGCAAAAACCGACAGGGGTCCGACCGCCTTATAGTTTACGCCCGCGTTTATATGGTAATAATAGCCTTTTGAACCGATTGTGAATCCCTGGAATTTTCCTACCAATGATATATCGTTAAGCGGAGAAATTTTTATTCTTCCCCCGATAATAGGCAATGGTAAATTAACATTTTTTGATTCCGAAAGGGAAAGGGATGGGGCATCGAGCTCTGCTTTAGCCGTGATGACATTAACGCCCACCCCGATTCCGATTTCCGCATATCTGTTTATCGAAAAATTATGTGTATAAAACAGTTTATAGCTGTACAAGTCTAATTTTGATGTTACGGGAGCGCTGGCGGTATAAGTCTGTCCGTTAAAATAAACGGTTTGGGACAAAACTTTGGAGCCGCTATAAATGTATGGAACATAAGTAAAAGAAATTCTATTGTCGTATAATATTAAGAACGCGGCTTTAAACATCGGTTCGGTCTTGGTTGTTTGAAGCCCGATATCCGAAGGAGTCATGTTTGTCGGAGCAAATCCGTTTACCAAATTCCCAACCGCTACATGCCCCGAAAGATTTTGAAAATAGGCTCCGCCCTTTACCTCCGCGCCGAGCATACCCGAAGCATAAGCCTTAGGCGTATTTAAGGGTATGAAAGATATTAAAATCAAGCCGGCAAAAGCGGCAAAAATAAAAATAATAGATGAGCGGAATAATTTTAGAGATTTATTATTGTTAACGGTTCCTTTAAAATTTGGCATTGACATAATAAATACCTCCCGTTTATTAAAAGTCGTTTATTTATATATTTATATTGCTAATATAGATTGCCTCTTTTTAACTTTTTTATTTTTTATTTTATTATTGTTATTATTTATTTTAAAACTTGTCAAGATATTTTTCTTGCTTTCAATAATGTATAAAATATAATATAATTCTTGCATATTTAACGGGTCTTTTTTGTTTCAACAAATTTACATAACGGGGGTCCATTATTTTAATGAATTTTAAATATCTGGAAAACCTTACAAAGATAGTCGAAGGAGTGCTTACAAATTATAACATAGCTTATGCATGGATAGGTATAAAAAAAGATAATTTCCTAATCCAGCCGATTCTTTCCATAGGATTCGAAAAATCTTTTCTCGATGAAATCGAGATAAGATGGGACGACTCGAAATACGGAAACGGGGAGGCGGGAAGATCGGTTAAAAGCGGCAAGCCCGTCATATTAAATGATGTAAATAACGACCCCTCCTATAAATCTTTTTTAGATTACGCCGAAAAATACGGCTATAAATCCTCTGCGGCAATCCCCCTTAAAATGGACGATACAATTTTAGGTTCGCTCAATGTCTATTCTAAAAGAAAAAACTATTTCTCGGATAGGCTAATGAGTGAAATCACAGCTTTTAGCGAAGCGTTATCCCCGATAATATATAATACGATAATAAAAGAACCTCACCTCGATGAAAAACTGACTGAATATATGGAAGTGCTTTATGATATAACACTTAATATAAATAAGGGGGTAATGTCCGATTTAAATATAAATTACTTAATCTTAGACGCATTATCCATTATCGAAAAACTGCTTATGGCTGACGGTTCCGAATTTATAATTTATAATAGAACGACGCATAAGCCCGAATTAAATGTTCCTTCGAAACTATGGATAAAAAATTTTAGGAAATCGTCTTCGGATGAAGTTTTTCATGGAATAACGCCTGCCCTCGATTTTTTACTCAGCAGCTCGAAACCATATACCTATGACTATACAAAATTTCCTCCCGCCATCCCGTTTTATTTAAAAAAGGGGCTTAAAACCATAGGCGGCGCTTCTATGAAGGCATACGTGTATGATAGGCAGTATGAAGCCGTGCTGGTTCTTGCGAGAAAATATAACAAGTTGTTTAAAGAAAGCGAACTCAGCCTGCTCCGGCTCCTATCCCAGCTTTTTTTCTCGAGTTATGCCGTAAACAAGTATATGTCAAATATAACCGCTCTCAGTAAAGACCTCGATATTCTTTCCCATATCGATGTTTTAACGAATACATATAACAAAGAATCCTTTATGATGCTTCTTAACGAAGAAATAAACCGCTACAAAATAGCAAAGGAAAGTTTTGTTATCGGGATAATCGACATCGATAATTTTAGCCACATAAACGATACTTACGGCTATTCGATAGGCGACATCCTGATAAAAATGGTTGCCGAATACTTAGAAGAAAGTCTTTCAAAATTTGGAATAATAGCGAGGTTAAGCGGGGACGAATTTGGCGTGATTATGCAAAACACGACTAAAAAAATTGCAAATTCTACTTTAAACAAGCTGATTTCGGATTTATCCGATAAAAAGTTTAACTTGGACAATATCTCGTTAAATTTAGGCATCACGGCAGGCGTTGCAGAATTTCCGTCCGACGCGTCTCTCACGGATGAACTTCTGTCCATTGCCGATAACGCCCTTCATTTTGCCAAAGAAGAAGGAAAAAGCATGGTGGGGTATAAGGAAATTGCAAAAAATTATATAATTAAAAGCTCCAAGACCGATTTAATTTACAAAGCTATCGAACGGGACCTCTTTCTGCCTGCATTTCAACCGATAAGAAATATTAGCGATCTTGCAATTTACGGCTATGAATCCCTTGCAAGAATTAGAATGAACGGCGCGGTGTACTCGGCCTACGAATTTATTGACACAATAGAAAAGCTTAATCTTATTAACAAACTCGATTTTATTTTAATGGAAAAGGCTTTTGATATTTTTAACCGGTTTTCAATGGATAACGCAATAGAAACAAAGCTTTTTTATAATATAAATCCAGGCATGTTTAAAAACGCAAAAAATATCGACGAATTAAAGAAAACAATTAGAAAACATAATATGGAAGGAAAATTGTTCTTCGAAATTACGGAAAGAGAAACTCTCCCGAATTTAGAAGGATTTTCAAAATTTGCTAAGATTATGGACGAAGAGGGGATATTTTTTGTGCTGGACGACTTTGGAAGCGGATATTCTTCCCTTAATTATCTTAAGTATCTTCCATCGACCCCTATTATAAAAATCGACGGCTCATTCATTAAAAACTGCCATAAGAATAAAAGGGATGCCAGTCTTGTCGAAGGAATAGCGACACTGGCAAAAAGCATAGACATTATCCCGTTAGCCGAATTTGTCGAAAACGAAGAAATACTGACCGAATTAAAACAGAGGGGCATAGAGCTTGTTCAAGGATATTACACCGGCGAGCCTTCATTCGATATCAGCCTTTAATTTAACCGGCTAATTTAGAATATATCTTCGCTTACATGCTATGAAGAACATGGCTTTTCAGTAAGCGAAGATGATTTGTATTTCTTCATTTCATAAAGTCTTTTATCGCCCTTTAGATACAAATCGTCAATTGTTTTTCCATCCTCAAGGTATGTCGCAAAGCCTATCGAAGCGCTAAGATTTATTATTGCATCGTCTTCTAACATAAATTTCTTCTTTTTAAGCTCGTCTTTTATCTTTTTAATTATGCTCTTAGCGCCGCCTGCGTCGGTATCCGGAAGTATCACCATAAACTCGTCTCCCCCGAATCTCGATATGACATCACAGCTTCTTAAAGATTCCTTTAAAAAATTAACAAACATTTTTAATGTTATGTCGCCGATTTTATGTCCGTACTTATCGTTAATATCTTTAAAATTATCGAGGTCGAACATTAAAATTGAAAATATAGCTTTGTTCCTGCCGGCCCTTGCTATCTCTTTTTCCAAAAAACCTTCGGCAAATCTTCTATTGAAAGCCTTCGTCAGAGAATCGACGGTTGCGTAAAAATAGGCTTCTTTATACACCTTTAGCGCCATTATGTAAGATGATATCGTATTGGCAACATCGACCACAAAGTTTACTACTTCATCCGTAAAATAATCTTTTTCCAGATTAAAGATATGAATTAACCCCTGAACCCTTGAATTAAAAGATATGGGGACGCATATATAACCGCCGCTTTTTTGGGGATATATATGGTAGCGGCAGGTATAGTCCTTATTTATATCTTTTACGGTAAAAGGCTTATTTTCTCTTATTATATAACAAAGCAAAGGGTTATGAGTAACCTCTTTAGATTCGATAAAGCCGCCGCCGACAGGTTTTAACGAGGTTACGATATTAACCCTTTGCGAGTCAAAATCTATATTTTTTATCAATATCTGATTGGCTTTTACATTTTGTTTTAAAAAAATAAGCGCATCATGATAAATATCCTCTTCGTTGATTTCCCCTTGAATTTTTTTGATAAAATCGTTAAATTTCCTTAGCCTTTCCTGCGTATTGAGCAATTCCTCTTTTTGTTTTTTAAGTTTATTTTCATTTTCTTTAACTTCGGTTATGTCCGTTAATATGCAAAATCTGCCCGAATACTTGCCGGCATCATTGTAAATCGGGGTAGTAATCCTTCTTATATATTTAACTTTATGGTCTAACTTGCGGGATATAATAGTTTTAAGCTGTTTTGGAGCGTTTTTGGCATCTCCGTTAATTTTTTTTGGGAAGAAAGGCACCAGGGTTTTAATAGATTTATCAACTTTTATTAATTTAAATAGATCCGCAGCTTTGGAACCCCTTAATTCAATTCCTTTTTCAAGTCCGCACATTTTTATAAAAGCTTCGTTATAGTCGATTATCGTGTTATTTATATCATAAAATATAAAGCCGTCTGGAATATTCGAGAGCACATTTTTGCAAATATCGAGCTTTTCCATTTACAACTCCATAAATTACAATAAATTGCAATTTTTCGTTTTACCGGCTAAAGAGGTAAGAATTTATAAATTTTTTTTGAATGGTCGGGACGACTGGATTTGAACCAGCGACCCCTTGCTCCCGAAGCAAGTGCGCTACCGAGCTGCGCTACGTCCCGAAAATAAAAACTAAATTCTTTCCTTCATTTCCATAATTGTCCTTTTGTAATCATCGGTTTTAAATATTCCGGAACCGCTGACGATAATATTTGCTCCCGAATTAGAAACATCGGCAATATTAATAACCTTTATGCCGCCGTCAACCTCTACCTGTGTTTCTAATTCGCGGCGCGATATGATTTTACGCATATTTTCTATCTTAAATAAAGACGAGTATATAAATTCCTGTCCGCTAAAACCCGGATTTACGGACATAATTAAAACCAAATCTATATAATCTAATATCTCATCCAAAGCCGCAATAGGCGTGGACGGATTTATCGCAACCCCGGGGCTTGCGCCCAATTCCCTGATTTTTTCGACAGCCCTGTGCAAATGAATACACCCTTCCTGATGTATCGTCAAAATATCCGCTCCGCTTTTAACAAACTCTTCGATGTATCTTTCCGGTTTATCAATCATCAAATGAACATCTAAGGGAATATCGGTTTCCGATTTTATTGCGCTGACAAGATCCCATCCGGCGGTTATATTTGGAACAAATATACCGTCCATAATATCGATGTGTATTAAATCGGCGCCCGCTTCTTTTATTAATTCAAGTTCGACTGCCAAATTTAATAAATTACCCGAAAGAATAGACGGCGCTATTTTTTTCATTATTTTTTATTAAACCCCTCTTGCCATTTCCTTCAGCTTTTCAATTCTGTCTTCCGTTGCGGGATGAGTGCTGAACAAGCTTTTAAAAGCGCCGCTTCTAAGCGGATTTACTATAAACATATGCGCGGTAGCATGAGTCATCTGATTTGCGGGCATAGGCTCTTTCTCGTTTCCCGCTTCTAATTTATTTAATGCGCTTGCTAAATAAAGCGGATTTCCGCTTAACGCAGCCCCGCCTTTATCAGCCGCATACTCCCTCTGTCTCGAGATTGCAAGCTGAATTAATGTGGCAATTAAAGGGGCGAGTATTGCCATTACGATTAAACCGACGATATTACCTTCCCTGTCGTTGCTCCTTCCTCCAAAACCGGTAAACATCGCTCCCCATTCGGCCATCCATGCAAGCATGCTAATCGCGCCGGCAACGGTAGCCGCAATAGAGCTTATCAGTATATCCCTGTTTTTTACATGGGTTAATTCGTGTCCGATAACGCCCGATAATTCGTTATTGTTTAAAATTCTCATAATGCCCGTCGTAACGCAGACGGCGGCATGCTGAGGATTTCTACCGGTTGCAAAGGCATTCGGGGTATCTTCTTCTACTATATAAACCTTAGGCATCGGGATATTTCCCCTTACCGCAAGATTTCTGACTATCGAATAAAGTTCAGGCTGTTCCGCCTCCGTAACGGGGGTGGCGTGGTACATAGATAAAACCATTTTATCGCTAAACCAATATGTCCCGATATTCATTATAGCCGCAAAAACTAGAGCTATTACCATGCCCTGTGTTCCTCCAAGCACGCCGCCGGCGGCAATAAGTATAACGGTAAGCAATGTCATTAATACAAAAGTCTTAAAATAATTCATACAACTAAATCCTCATCTTTTATCTATATGATTGGCAAATTACGAATCGAAAATCAGTGAATATTAATTGAAAATCAACGGAACTCATCTCTTTTTTCGCATTTCTCGTTTGTCTTTGCCTTATAAATTCATTATACCCCAAAATTTTATGAATTTGTTAAAAAATAATTATCTTTATTACATTAATCTTTAAACAAAAGCCCGCCCCCTTCTCCCCCTTCCATATCTTTTTCCGCCCTTTTATCCTTGCTTTCTCTTTTTTCGATAACATCTTCAATCTCGCTGACCGACGGTAAATCACCCAAATCCTTAAGATTAAAAACCTCTAAAAAATGGTCTGTCGTTTTATAAATTAAA
>JAJYQZ010000114.1:1781-3325 GCA_021794335.1 bacterium | reverse complement strand
CGTTATTTTATAACGTTAAAAATATATCCGACGTATGGGAATTGCGCGCAAGGGCAGTAAAAGAAAAGATATTAGGGAAAGACTTCTCGAGGATATTGATTCATATGGCAAAGCATAGAGGCTATATGTCCCCACTTGAACTTGATAATGGCGGCGATGATGATAAAAAAGATAAAGAGGAGAAAAAAATAAAAAAAGCAATATCGGAGACCGAAAATAAAATAAAATTAAATTATTATAAAACTTATGGGGAGTATGTTTATAACGACTCATTAAAAAATAATAAAATTTGTAGAAATAGGCGCGGAGAATATAGGTATTTTTCGACAATAGGTTTAATAGAAAAAGAAATCGATACTATTTTTGAGAAACAGGCGCAATTTGGAAATGATTATGCCACAGACGAACTAAAAAATAAATACTTGGAAATAATTAAATCGGCTAAGGAGCCCAAGTCTTTCGAAAATATGGTAGGTTTTTGCCAATTTTTTAATGACAAAAAAAGGGCGCCGAAATATTCGTATTCTGCAGAAAGGTTTGTTTTGCTAACATCTATTTTAAATACGGTCGTAATAGACGGCGATTTTAAAGAAATTAAAATCATAGATATAAAACCATTGAAAGATATTGTAGAATTTGCCTATAAAAAAGATTCAGGTATTATAACTTATAAACAATTAAGAGATTTTTTATCCATAGACGAAAAATCAATATTTAAGGGAATTAATTACGATAAAAAAAGAAAAACTGACCCTGAATCAAAGAAGTTCGTTAGCTTACAGGGGTTCAATGCGTTAAAAGAAATTTGCGGAGAAGAAATTACATCAAATAAAGATTTATCGCTTAAAATAACGCAAATACTGGCATATCAAAAGGGCATAAATGCCCGCACTAAAGAATTATCAGGCATAAAAGAATTAAACGCTAAGATGATAAACGATTTGGTTGAACTTGATATTATAAAAGATTTTATTAATTTATCCGCTGAAGCCGTAGATATAATCCTACCGTATATGGAAGACGGCTTAAGATACGATGAAGCGGTAAAAAACGCCATAGACAAAGGGGAATTGCCGGCTGAAAAAAATTTAAAGCAAGATTTATTGCCCGCTTTAGATAAAACCGACATATTGATAACTAATCCTACAGTATTAAGGGCATTATCGGAAGCCAGAAAAGTTATTAATGCCGTTATAAGAAAATACGGCAAATTAGATAGAATTAATATAGAACTTGCAAGAGACATTAGGACAAACAAAGAAACTAAAAATTATATACAACGCCAAACAAGAAATAAAGACAATAAGACTCAAGCAGAAAAATTATTAAATGAAAAAGGTATAAGCAGCCCAAATTCAAAAGATATATCCAAAGCAAGATTATATATCCAACAAAACGGAATAAGCCCTTATTCGGGAGAAACCATTAAATTTGATAGACTCTTAGAAGACGGATACTGTCAGATAGACCATATATTACCGCAATCTAAATCTATGGATGACGGTTTTAATAATAAAGTATTGTGCCTTGCAAGAGAAAATCAA
>JAJYQZ010000114.1:0-1681 GCA_021794335.1 bacterium | reverse complement strand
GACAGCTATGAATTTTTGTTTTCTTTATATAAAGACGACTTAATAGAAGTGAAGCGAAAAAGCAAAGATAAGGTAATGGGATATTACCAAGGAATAGGTATTAGCAATTGCCAGATAACCTATCAAAATATTGACGGCTCAAAAAAAATAAACGGCGATGGTAAAGATTTAGAACCTAATTTCGGCGGCAAAACACTTGAATATTTTAGAAAATACCAGATTGACCCGTTAGGTTTTTATTATGAAATTAAGAAAGAACGCAGATGTCCGCTTTTGGCAGAAAAACATTGATTCATTTTGTAATCAGAGGCAATAGGAAATGGGATGGAGAACCGTTTTTATCTCCAATAAAAATACTTTAAGTTTATTTTTAAATAATCTTATAATAAAATCCGATGAAACGTCTTTGTCTAACTTTAAAAAAGGCGGCAAAACAATTTCCGTTCCGTTAAACGATATATCGGTTATAATTTTAGATAATATTCAAATAAATATTAGCGTTTCATTATTGTCAAAGTTTGCAGATGAAGGGATATCGCTTTTTATTTGCGACGACAAACATATGCCCGCTGGATTATATACTCCTTTCAATAACCATAGCAGGTTCACCGGAATTTCTAAATCGCAGATTGGTTTAACCGAACCGTTTAAAAAAAGGTGCTGGCAAAAAATAATACAAGCAAAAATATTAAATCAAGCAAATGTTATTAAATCGCTACATCCGGGAAATTATATTTTATTGGAAAATTTAAGTAAAAAAGTATTGTCCGGCGATACCTCTAACATAGAAGGACAATCCGCCAAAATTTATTGGAAATCATTATTTGTCGATTTTACAAGAACAAATAAACTTTCAAAAATTAAAAACGCCGATATTAGAAATATCGCTCTAAACTATGGATATTCTATTATTAGAGGCACAATTGCTCGCTCTATTGCCGCCGCGGGATTATTCCCCTCGTTAGGAATACACCACTCAAACGACTTAAATGCTTTTAATTTAGCCGATGATTTAATAGAACCATTCAGACCATTTATTGATATTGAAGTCTATAATATGTATAAAGACAATAATGTTTTTGCTAAGGATTTCACTAAAATCGAAAAAATAAAATTACTGGAATTATTACATAAAAGTGTTGTTATAGATAATAAAGAAGAGATAATTCTAAACGCAGTAGAACAAAATATATACTCTTTTGTAAGAGCAATAAAAGAAAAAAAGCCTGATAACATTTTATTTCCGTTATTTTTATGATAGAGGTCAGATACTTGAGGCTTATTGTGTTTTTTGATTTGCCTACAAAAACTAAAAAAGATAAAAAAAATTACATGGAATTCCGCAAATTATTAATAAGTTCCGGATTTTTCATGATTCAATATTCTGTTTACGTGAGAATATGCAAAGGACATGACTCTATTGAAATATATGAACGGATAATAGGCAATAATATACCGCCGAGGGGCAGCGTAAGAATGCTAACTGTTACGAATAATCAATACGAGAGAATGATAATATTCTTGGGACAGAAAAAAAATGAAGAAAAAATTGGAGAAGACCAATTACTTTTATTTTAAATTGTAGCGTTTTTAAAATAAAAAGATGTGATATAACCCTTTAAACTCTTGTATTTACGAGCCATAGATTATATCACATCTTTAAACGAGAGATGCCGAAAAC
>JAJYQZ010000256.1 GCA_021794335.1 bacterium | reverse complement strand
AGATAATTATAAATCTAAATAAAAAATATAATAAGACGCTGATTGTCGTTACTCATGACGAAGAGTTTTCAAATATGATGAGACATAAAATTAAAATCGTAAACGGTATCATAGAACATAT
The DNA here is from genome assembly GCA_021794335.1 of bacterium. The sequence continues at coordinate 3,234 of JAJYQZ010000256.1, read as the reverse complement.
AAATTGACATATAATTTATTATTTGATAGGTTATTAAAATGAAATTTTTCAGATTGTCTTTATTTTTACTTTTCATTTCTTTTGTTGTTTTTTTAAATTCAACAAAAGCTTATGCCTTATTAAACAACAAGGATGTGTTTGTCGGTTTTTTCCATCAAAAAGGGTCTCCGGCATTAAAAAATATCGATAAATCGTTTACCGATGTTTTCAAAACCTATCTGGATTCAAAAAAACCATACTTTGTATTAGCATACACGCCCCTTAAAAAACCGCCGTATTTTAATTTTAATATAAAGATGAACCTTGCCAGAATAAAAAGGCTTGGCATAAAATATCATTCAAATTATATTATAACAGGCAGCATCGCAAGGTTTGGATCTCATTACGAAATTCATGCCATGCTGATAGAGGTCGCGGATATTTATAACTCCAAAACGGTAAAATATTCCGGCGCCGGTAAAAAGTCTTTGGAAAAAAGCATTTATACCTTATCCCAAAAGGTGTCCTCGTTAATTTTGAGCCGCTTAAAAGCGGAAAAAATCAAAAAGCAGGCGCCTGTTTCAAAAAAGATTTATTCTATAAGGGTAAAAGGCAATATAAGGGCGGGCGTTTCGTTCATACTGAGCAAGATTAAGATAAAAAAAGGCGGTTATTATTCGATTAAAAAAATCAACGAAAGTGTTACAAGCCTTTATAAGACAGGATATTTTAAAAATATAATGGTCGATGTCCGGGCCGTGCCTTCGGGACTATCAGTCACTTTTATAGTGTCCGAAAGACCGTACATTAAATATATCAAATATTCGGGCAACGGCTCCGTAAGCGTAAAGAAAATCAAGAAGGTAATAAATCTGAAGGTTAATTCGCCTTATAGCTCTTACGGTTTAGATAAGGCGTTAAAAATTCTTAAATTTATATATTCGGCCGAGGGATATTATAATGCGAAGATAAAAGTAAAAAAGACAACCTTTCCCGGCAATTATATCGGCGTCCATTTTCTTATAAACGAAAATTCCCCCGTGATGGTAGATAAAGTAGAATTTGAAGGCAACAGCTCTTTCCCTTCGTCAAAACTTCAATCCGTTATGGGCGTAAAGACGGTTAATTTATTAACATGGATAACGGGCGCAGGGAAATTCAAGAAAGCGAAGTTAAATGATCAGATTATTAAATTATTAGGTTTTTACTATAATCACGGCTATATAAATGTAAGGGTCAGAAAACCCGTATTCATTTTCTCTAAAAATAAGAAGTATGTAACAATTATCATAAAGATAGTCCAGGGGCCGCAGTATAGAATATCAAATGTTTACCTTGAAATAAAAAATGTTAAAAAGGATTCGGGGGAATATATTTCCGTTAAAAAACTTATAACCACAAAAGTGGGGGATATTTTCAATAGAAAATCTATAGAAAAAGAGATACTGAATATCACTAAATTTTACACGAACAAAGGATATGCCTTTGCGAATATCGAGCCGTCCATAAAAATTAGACAAAAAACAAATTCTGTTTTGATTAAACTAATCGTTCACAAGGGTAAGATTGCAAAATTCGGTAAAATTACGATAACCGGAAACGATATTACATACAGCTATGTCATACTTAGAGCGCTCGCGCTTTACCCCGGCGAGGAATATAACCCAAAGCTTATAAAAATATCGAGACAAAATTTAAAAAACTTGATGTATTTTAAGCATGTTACCATCACCACCGAGAAGGTTCCGGGCGAAAGCATATTAGATGTCAAAGTGCATGTTAAGGAACAGAATACGGGTAAGTTTACGATTGGCGGCGGGTATAGCTCTGCCACGGCTTTTATGGCAATATCGTCAATCTCCGAGTCAAATTTATTTGGAACGGGAATATCGGCCTCTTTAAACGCTCAGGTCGGCGGGCCGTACCAGTCTTATAGTTTTAATATTCTTCAGCCGTACCTTACTTATATTTTTGCGAAACCCTTATCGTTTAATTTTTCTTTATATGACACCTTTAACGGTCTTTACTATGAATTCGCCTATCGTTCGGTCGGCGGTTCGATTACTTTAGGTTATCCGCTTTATAAAAATGTGCTTATGGAATATTTCAGGTACCTTCTAGAGGAAGATACATCGGTTATAATCCCGGGCCTTTTAAATATTTTGCCTCAAGGGAGATTGATAACGAGCGAGGTTTCTTTAACGACCGTTTATAACACATTAAATAATCCTATGGTTCCGACCGCGGGCAATTTAGACAGTTTCAGGGTCAGCTTTGCCGGTTCCCCGATCGGCGGCAATGACGATTTTGTCAAATTTGTAGCGCAGGCAAACCATTATATCCCGTTGTGGTGGGGGACATCTTTTATGCAGGGGGCGCAGGCAGGTTATGTAACCGCAACTAGGTCTTCCGTTGCATTGCCGATATACCAGAGATTTTTTATCGGCGGCATAATGAACACATACCCGCTTTTAGGATTTATGTACGATTCCGTCGGTCCCTCGCAAAACGGCTTGCTTATCGGCGGAACAAAGATGTTTACGGTTCAGGCAAAATATTCGATACCTATTCTTAAAAAGATGGGTTTCTATGGATTTTTATGGTGGAATGCGGGTAATGCATGGGGGCAGAGTGAACCTATCTCGCTGAACCTCGTTCAAGCTGCGGGAATCGGTTTTAACTGGTATTCCCCGTTTGGACCCATAACTATTACTTATGGTAAAATAATTGGAACGCCGATAAACGGCAATAGTCCGACAAGGATTCAGTTTAGCCTGGGCCAGAGTTTTCCCGGTATTTAGCAATAAAAAAAATAAAAAATAAAACAAGGAGATTTTATGAAAAGATTAATTTTTAATTTAAGTCTTGCGGTAATTTTAACTTTATTCGCCGTGGCATTAACTTATTCAAATTCAAAAAATGTATGGGCGGCGGGTTCTTCCATTGCCGTAGTTAATATGCAAAATATTATTTCGATGTCAAATCAGGGCAAAAAAGCTAATGCGGAGCTAAAGGCTTTGTATTCCACATATACCGCCAAATTGTTAACGATGAGAAAAAAAATAGCCGCGATTCAAAATGATTTAAAGCAGAACGGCTCTATAATGTCGGCCAGCGAAAAGGCGCGCAAGACAAAGGAATTTGAAACGGATATTTCAAAGTTTAGAGCCGAGGAGAAGCATGTTCAGGGTGTTATGGCAGAAAAAAGGTATACGCTTTTAAAAGGAATAGTAGATAAAGCCACTGCTATTATAA
>JAJYQZ010000305.1 GCA_021794335.1 bacterium | reverse complement strand
AAAGTTTTATACCGTCTCTTCCGTCAGCCGATATAAAAATATTCCGCTCCTGCGGCGCAATTTTTATCTTTAATTCACACGGGTTTATTATTACAGGCCTATTTGTAAGGGTATGCGGGCAGATAGGCGTGAGAATAAACGCCTCGACATCGGGCTGAACAATAGGTCCCCCGGCTGATAACGAATAAGCGGTAGAACCGACTGGAGTTGCAATAATGAGACCGTCCGCCCTAAAATCATTCAACCATACATCGTTGACATGAACGCTTAAATCGATAATCCTTGCATGAATACTTTTTTCCCTTGCGATAGTCGCTTCATTTAACGAAACGAATTTGGAAATTGATCTGCCGCTCCTTATCACATTAATATCTAAAGCCATTCTTGGGTGAAATTCCAAAGAACCGTCAAAAATCTTTTTAAGCGCCTCATCCCTTAAAGACTCCGAAACCTCGACAAGAAACCCGAGTTTTCCAAAATTTATTCCTATAATGGGAACTTCTAAAGGAAAAATTTTTCCAAAGGTGATCAAAAGGGTTCCGTCTCCGCCGCAAACCACAACAAGCCCGACATTTTCGGTATCCGCGGCGGTTATGTTCATACTTGGCTTCACCGCCGCATCTATACCCTTTGTTTTTATAAATTCACAAACATAGTTCGCGGATTTAAATGCTTCTTCGGCGTCTTTTTTATAGGAGATAAGAACTCTTTTAATATTTTTATTGAATTCGGATGCAAACATTAAAATTGTTAATGCCGTCAAATACCGCAGTGCGTCATTCCCGCTTTAGCGGGAATGACGGTTAAATTAATTTGAATTTTTCGTCTCGTTTAGCAATCCGCCCTCTTTAATAATTTTAACCTGTCTGCCGGTTAAATTATACTTAAATTTATACTCTTCGTTATTCTTCGTCTTATTAATAAATGTAACAGGTTTATGCTCGCCAAGCTCTTTTAGAATATTCGGCGCGTAAAGTTCGTCTCCCTGTCCTATTTTATCATAATCCGAAGGATTTTCAAATATCAAAGGCAAAATTCCAAAATTAATAAGGTTTGCAAAATGAATCCTTGCAAACGATTTTGCAATAACAGCCTTCACCCCCAGATACATCGGCGCAAGCGCGGCATGTTCCCTGCTCGAACCCTGACCGTAGTTTTCCCCGCCTATTACAAAACCCCCTTTTTCTTTTAAAGCCCTTTCGGAGAAAGCGGCATCGACAGACTCAAAGACATATTTCGATATTGCGGGTATGTTTGACCTTAACGGAAGTATTTTAGAACCGGCAGGCATTATATGGTCGGTCGTAATATTATCCCCCACTTTAAGAAGAACCTTTCCCGTTAAAGATTCGGGAAGTTTCTGCTGAACAGGAAGCGGTTTAATATTTGGCCCCCGATAAACCTCGACCTCATCTGGATTTGTCGATGGAGGCAATATCATAGAATCGTCTATGTCAAATTTTTCGGGCATTTTAATATCGGGAGCCTTGCCCATCGTCCTTGGATCAGTAATATACCCCGTTAATGCGGAAGCCGCGGCGGTTTGAACGGAAACAAGGTAAATTTTCGCATCCTTGGTTCCGCTTCTCCCCTCAAAATTACGATTAAATGTCCTCAATGAAACAGCCCCCGATCTTGGAGCCTGCCCCATGCCGATGCAGGGACCGCAGGTAGATTCAAGTATTCTGGCGCCGGATGCTATAAGGTCGGCCAGCGCCCCGTTTTTGGCTATCATTTCATAAACCTGCTTTGAACCGGGGGATATTACAAGGCTCACATCGGGATGAACCTTTTTGCCTTTTAATACGCTTGCAACGGTCATTAAATCGACATAAGAAGAATTGGTGCAGCTTCCGATAGCAACCTGGTCAACCTTTATGTCTTTTAGCTCGCTAACCTTGGCCACCTGATCCGGCATATGCGGCTTAGCCGCCAAGGGAATCAAAGAGCTTAAATCTATTTCTATAACCTCGTCGTAAACGGCGTCTTTATCGGCGCCGAGCGGCGCATAATCGTCAATCCTGCCCTCGGCTTTTAAAAATTCAAGGGTTTTTTCATCGCTTGGAAAAATAGATGTAGTAGCCCCAAGTTCCGCGCCCATATTCGTGATAACGGCCCTCTCAGGAACGGTCAAGGTTTTAACGCCCTCTCCGCCATACTCAAAAATCTTTCCGACGCCGCCCTTTACCGTTAATCTCTTTAAAAGCTCAAGAATCACATCCTTAGCGGAAACCCACTCCGAAAGTTTTCCCGAAAGTTTTACTAAAACAACCTTTGGGGCAGTCATATAAAATGCCCCGCCGCCCATGGCGACGGCAACATCAAGTCCGCCTGCGCCGATGGCAATCATGCCCACGCCGCCTGCCGTAGGGGTATGGCTATCGGAGCCTAAAAGCGTCTTTCCCGGAACGCCGAATCTTTCAAGATTAACCTGATGGCAAATCCCGTTTCCCGCCTTTGAATAATATATACCGTACTTTGCGGCAACAGTTTGTAAAAACTTATGGTCATCCGCATTTTCAAAGCCGGTTTGGAGTGTGTTATGATCAATAAAGCTGACGGACAAATCGGTTCTAACGCTTGGAACGCCAATCGCTTCAAACTGGAGATAGGCCATAGTACCTGTGGCATCCTGGGTCAATGTCCTGTCGATTTTGATTGCGATCTCCTCTCCCGGCTTCAATTCGCCTTTTGCAAGATGCGCTTTTAAAATTTTGTTCGTTAAGCTAAGTCCCATAAATTAATTTCCTCCTGATTAAATATTAATATTATTGCAAAAAGTTATCAATATTTTTTTAATAAATAAATTTATTTAAAAAAGTTAAACAGGTGTTTTATTTTTAAGTATTGCTTTAATTATACGCAAATTTAATGTTTAAGGTATTTTTTCGGGTTAAAACTAAAAAGGTTTAAAAAAAATTTTAGTTATTATAATATTATTTTTTAAAAATGTAAACAGATTTTATGGTTTCGGCAGCGGATAAAACTTCTTGCGGTTGGCTAATATATCGCCCTGTAATATATATCTTCTATCGCATTAAGGATGGAACTGCCTATTATTCTTTGAAAAAACGGTTTTTTTATGCTCATATAAACGGTTCTGGACGGATCGACATTAACCTCTTTACAAAGGTCTTCGAGGGCTTTATCGAAGTCCGATATTTCATCGATTAATTTGTTTGCAAGGGATTTTTTGGATGAAAATAGCTCGCCTGTTGCAAGTTTTAAAATATCCTCCGGAGGAATTTTTCTCCCGCCCGATACTATTTCAATGAAGCGCGTATAAATATCCTCCTGAAGTTCGTCAATGCTCGCTCTTTCCTCGTCCGAATATTTTCTTGTAAAAAGCCACATATCCTTGTGTT
>JAJYQZ010000065.1 GCA_021794335.1 bacterium | reverse complement strand
AGACCGATAAAAGTTTAATTTCCGATATACTTGAGGACAGCAAAAAAAATAACTTCTCGACTTTTGAATACGGGCATACCTGTTCATCCCACGATAGACATCATAACGCGGGTTGTTCGCATTAACGAAAAATATATGCCGCTATAAATGTTTCACGTGAAACATTTATAGCGGCATAATTAAGAAATCTTTAAAACTTTACCGCCCGAAATATTTTTATTTTTAATTTCTGTTAACGCTGTATTCGCTTCATTTAATCCATAAAGTTGAAATTCGGGTTTTATATTATACTTTGACGCTGTTTGCAAGACATCCTCGATATCGGCAAACGTAACGTTTGCAACAGACTTTATCTCTCTTTCCATCCATAAATCCCTGGAATAATCGATATTTATAAGATAATCTTTATCTAAGTCTTCCTTTCTTATATTATTTATAACAAGACGCCCGCCTGGTCTTATATTTTTCATAACTTCCGCTGCGGGCATCCAGACCGGCGTAGTATCTATAACCGAATGTAATTTTTCCGGCGGAATCTCCTTAATATCCCCGCTCCAGTTCGCGCCAAGCCGCAAAGCATGTTTTCTTTCGTTTTCAGACCTTGCAAAAACAAACAATTTTATATTCGGAAAAACAGATTTAGCTATTTTTAAAACTAAATGGTTAGAAGCTCCGAATCCAAGAAAACCTAAATTCATTCCGTTTTTAATTCCGGATAATTTTAAAGCCCTGTATCCTACGGCGCCGGCGCATAAAAGGGGCGAAGCCTCTTCGTCCGTAAAATTTTCCGGTATAATTGCGGCATAGTTCTCGTTTATTTTCGTATATTCCGCATAACCGCCGTTCACGTCTTTACCCGTAGCGACAAAATCGGCGCATAAGTTTTCAAGCCCGCTTTTGCAATATTCGCATTTACCGCAGGCGGAATTAATCCAGCCTATCCCTACCCTGTCCCCTATTCTGAGCCTATTTACTTCACTGCCCGTCTCTACAACTTTGCCTACTATTTGATGCCCGGGAATAACCGGAAGATTAATAGGACGTATTCTCCCTTCGATTTCATCCAATTCGGTGTGGCATACGGCGCAGGCGCTTACCTTAATCAGCGCTTCATTTTTATTAATTTTCGGGATTTCTGTTTCTATCGGAGATAGAGGCAATTTATTTGTTTTTAAATCCGATATTTTAGTTAACATCATCGATTTCATAGCAATATCTACCGCATTTATCTAATAAAATTTATAGCATATTGAATAATAGAGCGCATATTTCTAATCTTTTAAGGATTTTTTCAACATAGATATTGCCTTAACTTCTATCTGTCTTATGCGTTCTTTTGTCAGTCCGAACATCAAGCCGATTTCATTCAACGTTTTCGGATTTGCGCCATTAAGGCCGTATCTTAAAATTAAAATTTTCCGGGATAACGGATTAAGGCTTAAAAAACATTTATTTAAAATCTCCAATGTTTCATCTCTTTTTAATATTTCATAAGGCGACGTTGATTCTTCGTCATCGCTTATATAATTTAAAAGCCCCCCCCCCTAAATGACCTGCATTTTCATCGTTTCCTTCATACGAATAATCGAGCGAACATATACTGAAATTTGAATTTAATATTCCTTCTAATTTTCTTTCTTTTATCCCGGTGCGTTCGCCAATCTCGGAGATATAAGGTTTCCTTTCGAGTTTTGATTCTATTTCTTTTGTAGCCTTATAGCATTTAGAAAGATTATCCAATACATGAATAGGAATGCGGATGAGACGTCCTGAAGTCGATATCCCCCTTTCTATAGACTGACGTATCCACCACATTGCATAAGTCGAAAATCTGAACCCTTTTTTGGGAATGAATTTATCGACGGCTTTCATCAGGCCGATGTTTCCCTCCATTATTAAGTCGTCAAATAAAAGTCCCCTTCCGATAAATTTTTTCGCTATGATTATAACTAATCGTAAGTTGGAATTAATCATTAAGTTCCTTGCTTTTTTATCGCCCTCTTTAATTTTTAAGGCTAATTCATACTCTTCGTCTTTTGAAAGAAGAGGGTACCGTTTTAATTTTTTAAAATAAAAATTATAACTTAAAATGGATTCTGAAGATTTAAATAAATCGTTATCTTCTATAATATCGCTAATTTCATGAAATTTTTTTACGGCCGGAACGTTTATCATAACTCCTCCTTTTTCGCATAAATTATGTGATATTTAATTAAATATCACATAATTTTATTTGTCAAATTAACAACAATTAACAGACATAATTATGCTCAGAACAATCGATATGCTCAGAAATTAACCTCTTAAAGATTTAAGAGGATTAATTGCCGACAGGTTGAATGACGGCCTCTATAATAGTTCGTATTAGCATGGATGCATTTTTGCAGAATACTATATCATAATCGCCGTAATCTTCGGCTATTGAATCCATATTAAAAGACCTGAACAGTTTGTTCTTGCCCAGATGAATCAGGCTTACAATGCAATCCATAAAATAATCCATTTCTTTATCCGTTAAACGGCTCATCTTTTCGGTTTTATTGAGCACATCCTTGATATCGTCAAACTTTGTTATCAGTATAGGACAGCCGGATTCCGTAATATCGAGAATATTTTTAAGCCTGCTTTTATTTTCTTTTTCGTCAAGCAATGCGGCAATTATATTTTTATAGTCCTTGAATAAAAACTCTAATTTATCTTTATCGTTTTTGTTTTTATAGGAATGTTTGCCGATGTTAATCTGCGCGGCTAACGTAAGACAGAGCCAGGATTCTAAAAAAGATTTAACCGGTCCTTCGTTATTAAAGGTATCTTTAAACGAAGACAGGTAATTTAAAAATATGTCGTTTATCGTTTTCATTTATGCTCCGCAATTTAATATTAATTATTTAATTAAGGATTTGCAATTTTATATCCATACATAATAATTTTAAATCTTTTCTTAAAATTAATAAATTGACTTATATCACAAAGTATAATTTTACGAATATTTGACTTTAATATTTATAGTCATATACTTTAAATAAGGGGTTTATGTTTTTAAAATCCGGTGAATATGCCATGAAAAATAATGATTCGCTGCCGATAACAAAAGAGATTTTAATGAATATAAACGGTAAAAATATATACGGTAATTTAAAAATTCCCGAAAAAGCCGAGGGGCTGGTTATTTTTGCCCACGGCAGCGGAAGCGGAAGATTTAGCCCAAGAAATATGCACGTGGCCGGAATTTTAAATAAAAACGGCCTCGGAACTCTCCTTTTCGACCTTCTTACCGCGGAAGAGGAAAAAATAGATAATTATTCCGGGGAATACCGGTTCAACATAGAGCTTCTTGGGGAGAGGCTTATAGGCGTTACCGATTGGCTCATTA
>JAJYQZ010000251.1 GCA_021794335.1 bacterium | reverse complement strand
ATGGGAAGGCTTATACCTGCGGGTACCGGCTCCACGAAGTATTTAGCCCTTGATGTCGAGGTGTTATAATTTTTTAATTGGAAATGCAAAAAAATCTTGACAAAAAAGTAATTAAATATTAAAATCTTAAATTCCATAAATAATTCCATAAATTGTTTTAGGAAAACCGATAAGATTAAAAGAAAATTTATTATATGGATTTCTGCCTACGCAGGAATGACAAAGTATTTAATTTTTAAAAATATAATTTAATAATTTAGTTAGCTAAGGAGATATTGTGCCAACCGTAAATCAATTAATCAGGAGTGCGAGAAAGAAGGTATTAAAGAAAACCTCTTCCCCTGCCCTAAAAGGATCTCCTCAAAAAAGGGGAGTTTGCGTTAGGGTTTATACCACCACCCCAAAGAAACCTAACTCAGCGCTTCGTAAAGTTGCGAGAGTTAAGTTAACCAACGGCATGGAGGTAACTTCGTACATTCCGGGAGAGGGACATAATTTGCAGGAACATTCGGTAGTATTGATAAGGGGCGGAAGGGTTAAAGATTTGCCGGGCGTAAGGTATCACATAATTAGAGGGACTCTTGACTGCGTCGGCGTAAACGGAAGGAAACAAAGCAGATCCAAATATGGGGCTAAAAGAACTAAATAATAGTATATAAAGTGAGGAGTTAAAATTGTCTCGGAGAAAAAGGGCTGTTAAAAGGGTTATTGAAAGCGACCCAAAGTTCAATGATAAGGTTGTGCAAAAGTTTATAAATAAACTTATGTACGACGGAAAAAAGAGCGTGAGTGAAAAAATATTCTATAAATCGCTTGATATAATCCATGAAAAGACTAAAGATGACGGTCTTAAGATTTTTAGGCAGGCTATTGACAATGTTAAACCTGTTCTTGAAGTAAAGGCCAGAAGGATAGGGGGTTCTAACTATCAAGTCCCTGTCGAGGTAAGAAGCGATAGAAGATTATACTTAGCAATAAGATGGATTATAGGATATGCCAGAGCAAGAAGCGAAAAATCCATGGAAGAGAATTTAGCCCTTGAGATATTGGATGCCGCAAACAACAGGGGAAGTTCAATTAAAAAGAAGGAGGATACATTTAAAATGGCTGAAGCGAATAAGGCTTTTGCGCATTTTAGATGGTGATAAGAGGGCTAAATGGCAGATAAAATACCTTTAGAAAAAACAAGAAATATAGGCATTATGGCACATATTGACGCCGGTAAAACCACAACTACCGAAAGGATTTTGTATTACACGGGGGTCAACTACAAAATCGGCGAGGTTCACGATGGAACGGCCACTATGGATTGGATGGAGCAGGAGCAGGAAAGAGGAATAACAATCACGGCTGCCGCTACCACATGTTTTTGGAAAAACAACAGGATAAATATAATAGATACCCCGGGGCATGTTGATTTTACGATAGAGGTAGAAAGATCCTTAAGGGTTTTGGATGGAGCAGTAGCCGTATTTGACGGAGTCGCAGGAGTCGAACCGCAATCCGAGACAGTTTGGAGGCAAGCCGATAAATATAAAGTGCCAAGAATATGTTTCGTGAATAAGATGGACAGAACCGGCGCAAATTTTTTTAGATGCGTGGATATGATCAGGAAAAGACTTAATTCAACGCCTGTTGTTATGCAAATTCCGCTGGGTCTTGAAGATAATTTTAAAGGTATTATCGATGTTGCGACAATGAAAGCATTTGTTTATAAGAATGAAAGCCTTGGGGCAGAGTATGACGCAATAGATATCCCCCAGGACTATTTTGAAGAATCAAAAAAATATCATGACGAATTTATTGAAAAGGCGTGCGATTTTGATGACGCCCTAATGGAAAAATATTTAGCTGGCGAAGATATCGATATTAATTTAGCTAAAAAAGCGATAAGGAAAGCAACGCTCGAGTTTAAGCTTGTTCCCGTATTTTGCGGGTCGGCATTTAAAAATAAAGGCGTGCAGCCGCTATTGGATGCCGTAATCGACTACCTGCCTTCTCCTGTGGAAGTACCGCCTATTAAGGGTATAAATCCTAAAACAGAAAAAGAAGAAACGAGGCATGCCTCCGATGATGAGCCTTTTTCGGCGTTAGCCTTTAAAATTGCGTCGGATCCTTATACGGGCCAGCTGACATATATCAGGGTTTACTCAGGCATCCTTTCTTCGGGGTCGTATGTTTATAATTCCGTTAAGGATTCCAAAGAAAGAATCGGAAGGCTTTTAAGGATGCACGCAAATAAAAAAGAGGAAGTAAAAGAGGTTCATGCAGGGGATATTGCCGCTGCCGTCGGGTTAAGAAGCACTATTACGGGGGACACCCTTTGCGATGATTCCCATCCGATAGTTCTTGAATCGATGGAATTTCCCGATCCGGTTATATCCGTCGCTATCGAACCGAAGACTAAAGCGGATCAAGAAAAATTAGGACTGTCGCTGCAAAAATTAACGATAGAGGATCCGTCTTTTAAGGTTAAAACCGATTTAGAAACAGGGCAGACTATAATTTCCGGTATGGGCGAGCTTCATCTTGAAATAATAGTCGATAGATTAACAAGAGAATTTAAGGTCGATGCAAATGTCGGCAAACCTCAGGTTGCGTACAAAGAAACAATAAATAAAAAAGTTCAATCGGAAGGCAAGTTTATTAGACAATCGGGCGGCAGAGGCCAATATGGCCATGTATGGCTTGAGCTTGAGCCTCTCGGAAAAGGCGCAGGTTATGAATTTGTTAATAAAATAAAAGGCGGCGTTATTCCCACAGAATATATACCTGCTATCAATAAAGGTATTGCAGAGGCTTTAACAAGCGGGGTTTTGGCCGGCTATCCGGTGGTCGATATTAAGGCTTCCGTATATGACGGGTCTTTTCATGAGGTTGACTCTTCAGAAATGGCATTTAAGATTGCTGCTTCAATGGCATTTAAGGACGGCGCTAAAAAGGCTTCCCCTGCGCTTCTTGAGCCGATAATGAAAGTTGAGGTTTTAGTTCCCGAAGAATTTATGGGCGATGTAATAGGGGATTTAAATTCAAGAAGAGGAAAAATTATTAATTTAGAATCAAGAGGAGGAATTCAGGTCATAAATTCAGAGGTTCCTTTAGCCGAAATGTTTGGTTATTCTACCGATTTAAGATCCAAAACACAGGGCAGGGCCAATTATACTATGGAATTTCTTAAATATGAACAGGTGCCAAAAGTTATATCCGATGAAATTATCGCTAAATCACAAGGTAAATAGATACAATCAGGAGGAACTAAATGTCCAAAGAGAAATTTGACAGATCAAAGCCGCATGTCAATATAGGCACGATAGGTCATGTTGACCATGGCAAGACCACATTAACCGCCGCCATTACGAAGGTTCTTTCGAGA
>JAJYQZ010000047.1 GCA_021794335.1 bacterium | reverse complement strand
ACGAAGCGGCAAATTATTTACTTAAAAACTTAAAAGACGAGCTTAAGGATTTTAAGGATAAGATTGCAATAAATAATATATCTTCGCTGCTTACGATATTTTTTAAGAAAGGAAGGGTTAATAACTTCGAAGATGTAATGAAATCAGATACCCAACTTTTTAAGAAATTCTTCGGCATAGCGCTGAACGACGGATTGTTTATAGCCCCGTCCCAATATGAAGCAATGTTTTTAAGCTCCCGGCATACAAAAGCCGATCTGGATAAAACGGTCTTCGTTATTAAAAAAGCCATTGGAGTGAAAGGGAAAGCATTATAGAGGAACAGGCAGCTTAAAAATATAAAGAACCATATCTTCAGACATTTTAAAAGTTATTAACAGTATAAAAAAATGTCTTGAAAAAGGGGACAGTTTAGTTTATAGGCAGTCTGTTAAGCTAAATCCTTGTATTTAGAGTGGTGGAGGGCACGGGACTCGAACCCGCGGCCTACGCCATGCGAAGGCGTCGCTCTACCAACTGGGCTAACCCCCCACTTTATTAATATTAGAATTAAGTTGCACCTAATTCAATATCATTATCGCAAAAAATATTTAAAAATGCAAATATCAAATATCCTCTAAAATTGCAGGTAGAAATTTATTTGCCTGATTAACGTGTCCCATCTTCAACACACAGTGAACTACCCCGCCCTCACATATATTCTTCCGTACGCATTAAAAAAGTATGCCTTTTTTAGCGGAAAAATATGGGGGACTTCTCGGCAGTGTCAGTTAAAGTTTCATTAATTTATCATTTTGTTTAAGTTTGCACTGAGTCACTGTTTCAGGTTAATATATAAATTATACAAATTAATAATAAAAATATGATAACTATAAATTCATAAAAATGAGAGGGAATATGAACGATTCTGAAAAACAATGGCTAAACAGTAATGTTCTTTTTATATCGTTATCGGCTTTTTTCGCCGATTTGGGTTATCAAGCTGTCTTGGTGATATTTCCGATATTTTTAGTTTTAGACCTGCATAGTTCCGTTATCTATTTTGGTATAGCTTCTGCGATAAGTTACGGTATAGGGGCTTTTTTCGGGTATTTCGGCGGAAGAGCGGGGGATAGATTCGGCCATAAAAAAATTGCAATTACCGGTAATCTATTAATACCGCTTCTTTCTTTTACCGGCTTTAGTGTCAATCCGGTAGAAGCGGTTGGATTTTTTTCAACGGGATGGTGGGCAAGAAATTTCAGGTCTCCTTCGAGAAGGGTCTTGCTTTCGCGGTCGGTTCTAAAAGAATTTTACGGAAAGGCCTATGGGTTTTTGCATGCGCTTGATCAAGGAGGGGGATTCTTTGCGGGCATCTATGTGTTAATTTTATTTATCTATCATGTTCCTTTAAAATATATTTTATTAATAACTATCTTGCCTTTATCAATTTCAAGCATTTTTTTAGCATTGATTTCAAAGAAAAAATTAATTAATAATCATAATGACGGAGTAAATAGCAACAGTAATATAAATAATAATTCCGATAATTCTAAAAATAATGCCCCTGTTAATGCAGATAACAATAATAACGCAAATAACAGCGCTGGTTTAAATAAGAAAAATATCGATTCGAATGAAAATTTATTTAAAAGGATTTTAATCGCAACTTCTTTATACGGCTTTAGCTCTTTTAGCTTTGGATTTCCGATTTTAACTATAGCGGAATCCTCCAAAAATGATGCTTTAGCTATCCTTTCGTATGTTTTATTTTTTATCTGTACGGCGCTGACAGGTTTAATTGCCGGAAAAACAATAGCTAAAACTATTAAAAAACTTGGTTTTGGTTATCTTCTTACCTTTTCCGGTTCTCTAGGTATGGCATTGATATTTACATTTTCTTTAAATCCTGTATTGTATTATATTTGCGTTGCTATTCTTGGAATATCTTTAGGTATTATAGAAACCATAGAACCGACCGCAATTAGTTTGATTGTTAAAAACGAAACGATAGGAAAGGGGATGGGATCGCTCACAGCCGCAAGAAGCATAGGGTTATTTGGCGGAAATATTCTTATGGGTCTTCTTTATAATGTTGGAGCTAATTATTCATATTTATACGCCGCAATATTAAGCTTAATCGCTTCTTTGATTATTTTTTATTCAAAATCCAATTTTTAAAATTATAAAAACCATAAAGAAAATAATAGAAGATGAAAAAAATAGCTCTTTTGTACAATAAAGAATTAGAAAAATATAAATATGCCGCTTACCATCCTCTAAAGAGGGAAAGAATCATTTACACGATGCAAAGAATTAAAAAATATTCCAAAGGCATTTACGATGATTTTACCGCTCCGCCGGCCGCCCTATCCGACATGAGTTTATACCATGACATTGATTATATCCGGTACCTTTACGATACAGAAAAAGATGAAACAAAATATGCCCCCAAAAAATACGGAATAGGAACCACTGATAATCCTTATTTCAAAGGAATTTTTACCACATCGAGCATTCATATAGGAGCGGTTAATTTAGCCGCGGATTTAATTGTTAAGGAAAATTATTCGGATGTGTTTTATTTTCCGGGAGGACTGCATCATGCAAAAAAAAATTACGCGTGGGGATTTTGTTATGTAAATGACCCGGTTTATGCGATATTAAGATTGCTGGACCATGGAAAAAGGGTTTTATATGTCGATATCGACGCACATTTTTGCGACGGCGTAGCGGATGCTTTTAAAAATGATTTAAGAAATAAAAAAGATTTATTAATATTGTCTTTTCATGAAAGCGGCGATTTTTTATTTCCCGCAGAGGGGTATGTCGAAGAAAAAGTTTCGATTAATTTTCCTCTTTACCCCGGAACAGACGACTATACTTACATAATTAATTTTACAAAAGTATTTGATGATGTTTTTCGGAAATTTAGGCCTAATGTAATAGTGGCACAAATAGGGGCGGATACATCAAAATTCGATTTATTATCCCATATTAATTTATCGTTAAAAGGGTATTTAAATATAATAAAAAATATTAATGAAAAAAATGTAAATAAGATATGGCTCGGCGGAGGGGGCTACAATAATAAATTTACTTCATGCGCATGGTCATCGGCATTCAGGTTGGTTTTGGGCGATATAACGGTTAATAACATTAAAACAGGCGTTAATATTAAGAATGAAAAAGCCTTTAATTATGCGGAGGGCATATATAAATTTTTAGAAAACTATACGCTTAATCAAATTTAGGCCAAATTTGAATATCTTCCCAAAATTGCCGATAGAAATCTCTCAAATGGCTTTAAAGCTATATGAACACTGGATTCCTGCTTTCGCAGGAATGACACCCGTTGGGTGAAAACTTAAAAACCTGCAAAGTCATTCCCGCGTAAG
>JAJYQZ010000099.1 GCA_021794335.1 bacterium | reverse complement strand
TGGAAAAATACGACACCCCCTTAGTCTTCACTCCGGGCTGGCGCTGGGGCGAGACTATTCTGCCGGGCGAAAAGATTACTATGGAGCATGTTTACGGTGCATACGGCACGACATACCCTGAGGTTTATAGAGTTAAGCTGAGCGGGCAAAAAATTATTCAGACTACATCCAGCAATTTAAGCGATGTTTTTGCAACTGATCCGTATTTACAGATGGGCGGAGACGCTACCAGAATATCCAATTCCAAAATGCATATACTTATGAATCAACAGGGCGCAAAGAGAATTAAAAGTTTTGAAATTAACGGAAAGCAGATACAACCTGATAAAGATTACTGGCTTATTACATCCGGCGCAAAGATGCAAAAAATAGCTAATATGCCTGACGACGGTTTGCAAAAAGAAAAGGCTTACGATGTTATCGCAGAATATGTGAGGAGCCATAAAATAATCCGGTCCATTCAAACCGGAGATGTCACATACAGGCATTCAAGGACTGCAGGATAAGACGATAGTCCTGCAGATAGAAAGGGTCCATATATACATATATAATATGGTATATAATTCATAACTAAAGTTAAGGAGATTAAAAAAATGAGAAAATCACGTTTGTTTTTAAGTTTGTTAATGCTTGCCGCAGCTTCAATCTTATTTTTCTCGATTGAGCCCGCGGTTTATGCTTTAAAGTATGGCCCTTCGTCTTACAGTTCATATTCGGCATATTACAATACTCATGGTTTGCCGCTCCCAAAGTTTTTTAAACATAAAACTATGAAAATGATAATAGAAGTCGATTACGCAAAGCCGGCAAGGTGGGGACTTGCAATAGCAAATATCAAAAATGTAATGGCAGCATTCGGCGATAATTCTTTCAAATATAGAATTGAACTTGTAGTATTCGGTCCTGGTTTGAGGATGCTGATGAAAAAATTCGATAAAAGAAATGAAGCCGTACTTCAAAGTTTAGTTTCATATGGATTAAAGTTGAGAGCCTGCCATAATACGATGATGAAAGCGCACGTTACAAAGAAAGCACTATTTCCTTTCGTAAAAGTCGTACCGGCAGGCGTAGTGGAAATTGCAAGGAAAGAAATGCAAGGATACACTTTCTTGAAGCCTTAATTAAATAGATATGCATCGTCTATGATATTGACGGCAGACTGTTAAAATAAATAATAACCAATAATTTAGGGGAGGCAGGTTTCTATGAAAAAAACAATTTTCATCGCTCTTATTGCTTTTATTACCGTTTCCGCAGTTTACTATTTTAAACCTTTTGCTTTTGCAAAGGGAAAATTAAACAAGAAAATGATTGCCAAAGAAAAGATACAATCCGGCTTAAAGATTGGAAAATCAGAGTTTTATAGCACTAAACTTGGAACAAACGGTTTTTCATGCGCCAAGTGCCATGTTGACAGCGTCGGGACATACATACCCATGGTCGGAAAGGTGGTCAGGAGCTTGGCGGGTGTTGCGGCTGATTTTCCAAGGTTCAATCCTAAAACCCATCAGATTATTACTCTCGGGGAAAGATTAAATATGTGCGTCGTCCATGCGTTAAAGGGAAAACCGCTCAGCGGACAGAAGCTTAATTATCTTACCCTTTATGTAACCTATCTAAGCAACGGCTACAAAATTAAAGGATATAACGCAATGCCAAGCCCGGTTTTCACAAAGGCATCCAGACGCCCAAAAACTCTTCAACAGGCTTTAACTCTTGGAAAACACTATTACGATACTCCGCTTGGCGCTTCTAATTTTAGCTGTGATTCCTGTCATCCCGGCGGGGGAGCGGGGATTTTGGGCGGAAAACCGACAAAGCCTGTAATAGGTCACGCAGTTTATTATCCCACATATAAAAAATGGGGTGGAATTATTACTATGCAGGATCAGTTTAATCACTGTATATACACCGGCGAAGACGGGTTTAAAAAGAAAATAGGCTCTAAGACATGGAAATATTTAGACTTATATGTTTATTCCCTGTCTAAGGGTTATAAAATAAAAGTGGGAAAATGATTAAAAAAATATTAAATAAATATTAAGCGGTTGTTATGTTATTATTAAAAATGGAGAAAGGAGAATAATAATGAATAGATATTTATTTAAAAAAGGTTTGTTAAATTTTAAAGCGGCTTTCATCGTTTCGGCTTTGGTTTTAATGTACTTTAGCGGCAACGCTTATGCATACAAAAAGATTGAGGCGCTTCCGTATTTTAAAAACAAAACTATGAAGGTTGTGATTCAAATAACCCAAGATAGTCCGGCGAGGTGGAAACTCGCTCTCGGCAATGCCGCCAAAGTTGTTCAGATTATGAGCGCTCACGGTATTAACTATAAAGTCGATATAGTCGCATATGGTCCCGGTCTCAAGGTTTTTGTAAAAAAGGCAGATAAAAAATTTTACCCTCTGCTTCAGAGTTTAAGCGCTTACGGCGTTAATCTTGTCGCATGCCATATGACGATGCTTGCAATGCATGTTAGCGAGAAACAGTTGTTTCCTTTTGTAAACGTAGTATACCCCGGAGCGGTTGCTTATATCATCAAAAAAGAAATGCAGGGATATGCTTATATAAAACCTTAATTAAAAAAGTTTCAAATTTACAATATAAAAACTGGAGGTTGCGATGAAAAAGTTTATGAAGCTGTGGATTATTTTAATAGTTATTACGGTCGGCGGTTCATTGTTTTTGACAGGTTGCGCTAAAAAACAGGCAAAAACAGTTCCTGCTCCTGCAGTTACCAAGCCTTCCAAAACTAAAGCGGCTTTAAAAAAGAAAATTAAAATAAAAAAGCCTCTCCTGACCAAAACGTCATATCACGGATTTTTTAATAATAAGGTCGTCAAGGTTGTTTTTCAGGTTTCGTCCCCGAATCCTAAAAAATGGAAAGTAGCTCTCGGGAATATGAACGATATCATATGGGAACTTCATTATAATCCAAAAAGATACAGAGTGGTTTTCGTGGCTTACGGTCCCGCCGATAAAATGTTCCTTAAGAAAAATAATAAATTAGAGCCCATTATCGAAAAGCTTTATAAGCATAAAGTAAAGTTTGAGATTTGCCATGTGGCAATGATAAAATTAGGCATCAAGCCGGACGAGATTTTCCCGTTTGTCCATATTACGCCGGACGGTTTTTACACTATTATTCATTACGAAATGATGGGCTATTCATATATAAAGCCGTAATGTGGTAACCCAATTATTGCATTAAAAAAATTTTATAAAAGAAGTTATTATTCCATATGACAGGTAAATTATCCAGAAGAAGTTTCATAAAGACCGCAGCTCTCCTTGCCGGAGCAGCTGCGGTCAATCCCGTTAATCTTCTAAAATTTAAACCCGTGGGTAATTTAACTATTATATGGAATTCCGATTCTCATGCGC
>JAJYQZ010000148.1 GCA_021794335.1 bacterium | reverse complement strand
AATTGTAGAGCCTTATAATATCAAATGCTCTTGCAGAAAGCCCGATTTGGGAATGGTGGTTAAGGGCGTAGAAAAGTTCGGCATCGATATTAATAAATCATTTATGATTGGAGATAAGGACAGCGATGTTCTTCTCGCAAAAAATTCCGGTTTAAGGTCGTTTTATATAAAAAATTCGATGTATGAACATGATGAAAATATAATCCCGGATTTTTATGTTTCAGACTTAAAAGAAGCTTCGGATATTATAATAGAATTACAGGGCGACTGAGAAAGAGTTATCGCATCTTTATTTTTTGTTTGATTTTAAATAAAAAGTTTGTTAAAATTTAATGCTTAAATTTAAATACACCAATAAAAAGAGGACAGACTTAAGTTTGTCCTCATAAACAAGGAGTAAACTATGGCAAATCATAAATCGGCTGAGAAAAGGGCAAGGCAAACGAAAAAAAGAACTTTGCGCAACACAGGCAGTATTTCGAAAATGAAAACGAATATTAAAAAATTTAAAGCGGCTGTTTCTCAAAACGATAAAGAAAAGGCTCTGGAACTTTTTAAATTAAATGCGTCTTATATTATGCATTTGGCATCCAAAAGTATAATTCATAAAAATAATGCCTCAAGGAAAATCTCGGCGCTGGCGAGGCTTCATAACTCAATCAAACAAGATTAGCGTTATCTTAAGTTTCTGGAAATATCTAAAAACCCAAGTTTAAAGATAAATTCTTCGAATACCAGGTTTTGAGGGTAGGATGTTGTTTTAAGCCTGAAGTCCGTTTCTCCCAGCAGTTCCATAATTCTTTTAAGTTCATGAACAGAAAATAAAGATAGATTTTTTAGAAATTTCTTTTTGAGAAAAGGCAGAACCCCGTTTATCCGTAAAATGGTTTCGAAATCCATACCCGAGGATTCCTGCACCTTTGCTTTATGGAGCTTTCTCGCTTCGTTATACAATACCGATATAATTTTTACAGGCTCTTCTCCGTAATTATAAATAACGCCGAATATTGAAAATGCCCCCCTTATATCCTTATCAAATATTTTATCGACAAAATCAAAAATAGTGAATGTTTTCGAAAAAGCCAGAAGCGGCTTTAATTCGTTTACGGAAAGTTCTTTTGATTTGTTTTCGGTTTTAATCCCCGATACTATTTTGTTAAGTTCGTTATCGATATTTACCGTGTTATTACCCGTATATCTAATGAGGCAATATACTGCTTCATCGGAAATTTTTATACCTTTTTCTTTAGATAAATTTTTAATATAAGAGAAAAGTTCATTTTCATATAGAAGCCGGATTTTATGAAGTTTAAAATAATTTTTGGTTTTTAATTCCTTGAAAAATTTAATATTTTCGTTAATTTTCGGGCTGTTATCATAAAAAATGATTACTGTTGCAGGAGATGGAGAGTTTAAGTAATCGAGCAGTCCCGTATCATTAAGAAACGAGCCGTCAAAATCTTCTACCTGTATAACCCTTTTTTCCGAAAGCACCGGATAACTGTTGGCTATGGCTAAAAAATCGACGGGCGAGGGGGATATAAGCCTGTCAAAATTAAAATCCCTCTGTTCTTTTTTTAATATTCCGGATTTTATTTTTTCTATTTCCTTAGCAATTCTAAAATCATCTTCCCCGTAAAAAAAATAGACGAGAATATCTTTTTCCATATTTAAATTTTATAATAAAAAATATCTTTTTTAAAGGTCTTTATTGTTAAAATTAAACATCTAAATAATAAAATTTAAAGCAATCGTAACAATTCTGTCATAATATTGTAATAATAGTTTGTTAAAATAATAACTCGTCCAGTTATATTTATATCCCCAAATTTGCCGATAGAAATCTTTAAAATAGCTTTAAAGTTATTTGAACACTGGATTCCCGCTTTCGCGGGAATGACACCCGTTGGGTGAAAAGCTAAATACCCGCAAAGTCATTCCCGCGAAAGCGGGAATCCAGAAAATAAATTTTCTATCGGCAAATTTGGGTATATCCAACATAATTGGATATATTAAAAAAATAATGCTATAATTTAAAGGAGAGTTATTAAAATGGAAATTAAGGAACGCGTTATGGATTTTTCTATATCCCCTGAAAAATATTTCGACGCCCGTTTCGACGGACAGGAAAAACTTTTCAATTCACGCTTTGACAATCTTACAGATTATGTGAATGCCAAATTTTTTGAGCTTGACAAAAAGATTGATACCAAAGTTTCCGAATTGGATAAAAAGATAGACGATAAATTTTCCGAATTGGATAAGAAGATTGATGCCAAATTTTTTGAGCTTGATAAAAAGATTGATACCAAAGTTTCCGAATTGGATAAAAAGATAGACGATAAATTTTCCATACTCGATAAAAAATTTACATGGGGTATAGGTTTAGTGATGGGATTTATGACAATAATATTTGCAGTCTTAGTCGGCATTCATTTTATAAAATAAATAAAAACATGTTTGATGTTTTTATCCTGCCATCCAAACAATTGCTGCTTTAGAAGTATCGGGAATTAAGGTTAAATTTTGCGGTTGACTTTTATATCATATTTTATTAATATAATTTCATCATGATAGAATTTTTGACGATTATATTAATAGTTTCTGCCGTTTTCTTGGTTATCGTTATTCTTATGCAGCAGGGCAAAGGGCAAGAAATGGGCGCCGTGTTCGGGGGGAGTTCCCAAACCATATTTGGAGCTTCCGGCGCGGGAAATTTTTTAACTAAAGCTACCGCTATTTTAGCCTTAATTTTTATGGCTTCGGCATTTCTAATATCTTACATTTCGGCCAAGCAGGTAAGCCCTATCGCAATTAAAAGTTACATTAAAAAGACGGAAAAATCGCCTTTGGTTAAAAAGGTTGCCAAGCCTGCCCCCAAAGCCAAAGCCTTAACTGAGCCATTTAAGCCGTTAAAAACGGTTAATAATAAATAATTTACTTTAATAGGTAAGTTTTAATAAAAATGCCGAAGTGGTGGAATTGGTAGACACGCCATCTTGAGGGGGTGGTGGATAACATCCGTGCCGGTTCGATTCCGGCCTTCGGCACCATTGTTAGCCTCCCGCAAGGAGTTCTCCGTTAGCCAATCTTCTTTGACATAAGCAGGGTAAATTCCCTTAAGAACGCATTATTATAAAGGTGGCTATTTAAGTTCATCTGATTTAAGGCGTCCTGCAAGCTTAATCTTATTCTATATGGCCTATTTCTTGTAAGAGAATCGAATTTGTTGGCGATTATTAAAATCTTTCCGTAAGTCGAAATATCTTCTTCCGTCTTGCCGAATGGATAACCGGAGCCGTTTGAAGCTTCGTGATGTTCTAAAATACCGTTAACAACATCATTATTCTCCATATCGTTTTGCAGCGCAATATCTTTTGAATATATAGGGTGTTTTTGGA
>JAJYQZ010000042.1 GCA_021794335.1 bacterium | reverse complement strand
CTATTAAAGCGACTTTAAACCACTCGCTCGGGTGTTTTGGGTGAGGCATTCGCATAATTCTGACAATGAAAGCTAATAACAGTCCTGCCAGAATGAAACGTATCGCAGCAAATAATAAGGGCGATGCGTATGTATCACCCATTTTAATTACTGAAAAAGCCGACCCCATCAGCGCCGTGGATAATACAACTAAAATAATAAAATTCCAGCGATTCATATATACCTCCTTAGAATTCACGGACATTCTTAAAAAAGAAGGGTACCAGTAGAACACCCAATTTCATGACAAACTGAACCGCCCATGATAAAAAAGTCGCTTAAACCATTATTAAAACGCAAAATAGGTTTTGCGGCTACAACGCAGTTTTCGAATCTCTCTCCAGCTGTTTCTGCGTTTGTCGAACTTACCATAAAATGGATAGAAAATAAAAATATATTGTCGGATAATCAATATAATTTAACAGACAATGAAATTAATTTAATCAATTCCTACAATATATAAAGGATGCATCGGCTTTTTGTGGATATTCCTTTAACGAGATTAAGGAAAAAGACCAGAAACAGGATTATATTTTAGAGCTTACCGGTCAGGAAAAAAATAAACAAGACGGCAAGACAGAGAGCAAGACGGGCAGATGCAGTATTTATAAGGCTTGTCTTGCTGTCTTGTCCTGTCTTGCCGTTTTTTTAAAAACTTTTTATATTTATGCTATAATGATATGTAAATATTGAAAAACAAAATATTTTCATTTTGCTACGCTATTATGCAAATAATATTATTATAAAATTATAAAGATGGGAAACCCGTCCGTAAGAGGCGAGAAAATATTTTTTAGAATAAAAACACCTTTAAACGTCGAAATAAGGACTACCGCTGATTATTGGCATTATATTACAAATATTAAACATCCCGTAATGGAAGGTAAAGAGGCTATCGTAAAAAATATCTTAAAAGCCCCCGATGAAATAAGACGGAGCAAAATAGATAAAGAAATTTTTCTTTATTACAAAAAATTAGATAAATTATATTGTGCAGTGGCAAGGCATTTAAACGGGACGGGGTTTTTAATAACCGCTTATCCGTCGGATAAGGTAAAAGAGGGAGATTCGATATGGAAAAAATAACGGTTTATTACCGCAGGGACTTCGATACAATGGATATATGGTTTGGAAATCCCAAAGACGAGGTAATGTCTGAAGAAGTAGGAGAGGGGATTATATTAAAAAAAGATAAAGCCGGAAGGACGATAGGCATTGAAAAATTATATGTCAGCAAAACGGCCGGAGTGGATACACCCTTACCTGTTGAATTAGTAGTTGCGTAAGTTTTACTATGTCACACGACTGTCACACAAAATATCCGAAACGGCATTGATATATGGAAAATATCGCAATATATATAATGCCGTCAAAACCCTATATAATCTACAAATGAAGGCAGGAAGCCCGTTTGGTTAATTTTAATAAATCACTTTCGTAATCAGCGGGTCGTAGGTTCTATTCCTATCGCCGGCTCCATTTAAAACCGCAGGAAATAAGCCATTCACAAGCAATTTCATCCCGTAAAATTCTTTCCAAATTTTCCATCTTTAAAAAGATGCATAATTGTCATCCCTTTGTATTTTAATTAATACTAATGTCTTTCTATAAATTTACTGCAAATATATTGGGAGTCAAATTAAAAATAAAACATGTCAAGGCAAAATAAGGCTGATTTTGCGGCATTTATTTAAATTGAAATAATCTTCATAAATTTTAAGCCTTGCATTTATAAGACGCGTTAGAAGTTCTGTTTTTATGTCTTCCGTTTGAAACTCATTAAAAAACATATTTGTCTCAAGCTTTCCGTATTTTTCCAGTTTCCTTTCGATATATATAGTTGGATACCAGAATAAAAAAGCTATCACATTTGCCTCCTTTTCAAGTTCCGCTTCATGAAATAATGAAAATGTGGATTGATAAAGCGAACTTAAATTATGGTGATCCAGCAAGAAGTGTCCCAACTCGTGTCCTAAAAACAAGGTGAAAATATTTTCTTCTTTGTCGGGATTATAATAAATATACCTGTCTTTATTTAAAACAAAACTCTTCGGATAGGGAATAGTTTTGTCTATCACGGTAATTATATCCGTATCCTCGGCAATTTTGAGTAAATCTTCGGGCAGCATTCTTATTTTATTGAAATCTTTAATCCTAATCTCAAGATTATCGATGATTTTAGTTAGATTCATAATTATTTTATTTTTTATTTTTACGAATTTTTCCGGTGCCTTCCGCATCTTTTTGTATTTTGTTTTTCCATTTGGAAATGAAGTTTGTAAACTCCTTCCAGAGAGTTTCTTCTCCAATTTCTTTCCTGATGTATTTATCGATTGCATCATTTGACTCTAAAATGCCGTTAAAGCCCAAAACAGTAAATCTTTCTCCGCTACCTATAACATAATCGCATGCTTTTTGCCACATAAATCTGGCTCTTTTGATTGAATTTGGCAGAAATTGGTTAGAATCGGCTTCGGAGGCGACTTTATGGAAATAGCTCTCGTTATAAAGCATGTCTATTAGTTCCATAACTTTCTTTTTGTCCGCGGCAGGCAAGGTGTTATATTTTTCGCAAATATTATCTGAATTATCGCCGAAAAAATATGATACATGGACTTTCAAGACCTCTGCAAATTTAATTAATAATCGGGTATCGGGAAATCTAGCTTCCCGTTCAATCATAGAAATATATCCGGAAGTCGTGTCTATCTCGTTAGCAAGCTCAAGTTGGCTTAATCCTAATTGCTTTCTTCTTTCTTTTATTTTAAGTCCGACCGATTTTATTAATTTATTTCTATTTTTGCTAATTTTCATTTTTAGATTTTATTTTTTTATATAACATAATACAAACACATTTGTTTAATTAATATTAATATGCTCGTCCAATTATGAAAAATATAATTGACTTTATAAAACAATAGTAATAATGTTATAAACATATGGTTTAATATGCGGGGGAGATGTGGGCTTAAAAGAATTAAGGCAAAGTATTGGATTATCGCAAACTTCGCTAGCTAAAGAACTCGGCATAAGCAAAACGGTTGTCTCTTACATTGAAACGGGCAAACTAAGGCCGTCTCTTAGCATAGCTTCAAGGCTTATTATTTTCTTTGGCAGCAAAGGTATAAAACTATCCATGGATGATATTTACCGGCATTTGCCTTAAACCACCCATCTTGCGGGTATAGAAAATAAGATAGGATTTATGAATAAATAAGTGTCCCGATGATATATTCAGAACTAATTATCTCTAAACGAATTTGCTAATTCTGAAATACCATAGCGATATGGATTAGTTACTATGGGAGCATTTTTAAATTTAACTTGAGGTGGTGGGCTGTCCCGGGATCGAACCGGGGACCTACTGATTAAGAG
>JAJYQZ010000207.1 GCA_021794335.1 bacterium | reverse complement strand
CCTTCGCGCTGGCGACCACAATATCGGTATGAGCGCTTCTTCCCGTTATATTGGTCCCGTTTTCCTCTATGGTAATAGAAACATCCCCTTGAGCTTCGGTAGTTCCCCTAATGGATTTAACCTCGTACCCTATAACTTTGGCTTTGGAATTAACAATTTTTTCGATAGCGTTAATAGCGGCATCGACAGGACCATTGCCGCAAGAAGAGTTATGCTTCAATTCCCCGTTTACCATAACCTTGACCATCGAAAGGGGTGTAACCGTATCGCCGCAAACAACATTGACATACTTAAGTTCATACTTTTCAAATGAATGGGATTTTGCAACAAGCGAATCGATATCTTCGTCATAGATTTCTTTTTTTCTATCCGACAGCGCTTTAAATTTAACAAAGGCATCCTCTATTTCTTTATCGTTTAATAAGTATCCCAAGGATTCTAATTTTTCCTTAAAAGCATGCTTTCCCGAATGCTTGCCCAGAACTAAATCGTTCGACTGCCTGCCCACTCTTTCCGGAGTCATTATCTCGTATGTCGTCTTTTCCTTTAATACGCCGTCCTGATGAATACCCGCCTCATGGGCAAAAGCGTTTTTCCCGACGATAGCCTTATTCGGTTGAACAGATATACCCGTTATATGAGTTAAAAGCTGAGAAGAGCGGTATATCTCCGCAGTGTTTATATTGGTGGCGGCATTATAAATATCCTTCCTGACATCAAGCGCCATGACTATTTCTTCCAATGCGGCATTGCCCGCGCGCTCCCCTATGCCGTTTATCGTACATTCTACCTGACCCACTCCCGCCTGAATTGCGGCAAGGGAATTTGCAACGCCGAGACCGAGATCGTTATGGCAGTGAACGCTTAATATAATATTTTCTATACCCTTAACCCTTTCCCGTATATTTTTTATAAAATCATAGAATTCGAAAGGGGTCGCAAAACCGACAGTATCTGGAATATTCACGGTCGTGGCGCCGGCGGCTATAACCCCTTCTATTACTTCGCATAAGAAATTCATATCGGTTCTTGTGGCATCTTCCGCGGAAAATTCGATGCTTTCTACGAACGATTTTGCATATTTAACCATAGAGACGGCTTTTTCATATAAATCCTCGCGCGACATTTTAAGCTTATGTTTAAGGTGTATATCGGAAGTTGCGATAAAGGTATGGATAACCGGTTTTTCGGAATATTTTACGGCAGAATAAGCCCTGTAAATATCTTTTTCATTAGCTCTTGCAAGACCCGCAATTTCAACGCCTTTTATCTCTTGGGCTATTGCTTTGACGGCTTCGAAGTCGCCCTCGGAAGCTATGGGAAATCCGGCTTCAATAACATCAACTCCAAGGCGGGCAAGCTGGCGCGCTAAATTTAACTTTTCGGATGTATTCATGCTTGCGCCGGGGGATTGTTCCCCATCCCTTAAGGTTGTGTCGAATATCTTTATTTTCTTAATATGTCCGTTATCCATAAATAGTTCCCGCAAGCTTATTTATCCTATCTTTTTATTACTCTTCATCTTAACATTATCGATATAAAAATACAATAGGGGCGAAACGAAGGTATAGAGGAAAAAGATTACAAAAAAGGCCTCGATTGGTTTTACTATGATTATTATAATTAATAAGGAAAGCAAAACCAGAATCTCGAACGGCCTTCTTTTAAAAACAGATAAATCTTTCATAGCAAAATACTTAATATTACTTATCATTAATAAACCTGTAATTATCATTAAGGCAATCATAACCGTACTTATTACGGCAAAATTTAGAGAAATGTCCGCCATAAAAAATATCGATGAAACAACCATGCCTGCGGCAGCAGGGGAAGGAAGCCCGCTAAATTTATTGTATTCCACGGAATTTACCTGAACATTAAACCTGGCGAGTCTAAGCGCCGCACCTAAAAGATATACAAAAATAGATGCCCAGCCGAGTCTTCCATAGATAAAAAGCTGCCACTTAAACAATAATATGGATGGGGCAACCCCGAATGCTATTAAGTCTGATAAGGAATCATATTCTATGCCGAACTTAGAGCTTGAATTTGTGAGCCTTGCAACTTTCCCATCGATTCCGTCTAAAAAAATCGAAAGGGCGATAAGCCATCCAGCGATATAAAATTTTCCGTTAATGGAGTTTATAATCGAGTAAAAACCTGAAAAAAGAGAAAGGCTTGTTAAGAGATTGGGCAGCAAAAAAACCCCTTTTGTCATACTATCTTTGTAAATATCGGCAGCGGCATTACGGGGAGCCTTTATGCTTTTTGTCTTTAGTTTCTTATTTGCATCTATATCCATAAAGAATTAATAATTAACGCAATATAACAAATTTGCTGCTATAATAATCTTCCCAGGACCGTCTTCCCCGAAAAAACCCTGTCGTTAATCCCGACATAACTTTTAAAATCTAAGGGAAGGTACAAATCTAACCTCGAACCATATTTAATCAAACCAAACCTTTCTCCCGCGGCTATTTCGTCCCCTTCTTTAATTGTACAAACTATTCTTCTTGCAACAAGACCCGCTATCTGGACAAATGCGATTTTTGCAATTCTTCTGCCGCTAATATTCGAATTTAAAATAATCCCGTTAAATTCATTTTCTAAAGATGCCTTATCAAGATCAGCGGAAAAGAATCTTCCCTTATTATATATGATCTTTTCAACCTTTCCATTTATCGGCACCCTGTTTACATGAACATTAAAAAGCGACATAAAAATGCTTATCTTTACGGCCTCCCGATTCAAAAACCTATCGTCAAAGACCCTTTGCATGGAAATAACCCTGCCGTCGGCAGGGCACAGGATCTCATCTTCTTTTAAAGTAGTTTTGCGCTCGGGGTCTCTAAAAAAATATATATTAAAAATAAAAAATATTAAAAATATAAGGGATAGGGATAAAAAAACATATTTTAATGTTTTATCGCCAATATAAAAATATAAAATAAAAGAAACAAAAGAAACGGACAGGGAAACTATTATAAAACCAATCCCTTCTTTTGCTATATATTTCATCCGTTGATTACCCTTTATGATGTAATTAATTTTTGGATTTATCGACTAATTTGTTTTTAGTAATCCACGGCATTAAAGACCTTAATCTTTTTCCAACCCTTTCCAACTGATGTTCTTCGCCATTCCTCGTTAAGGCATTGAATGTTGGTTTATCGGCTTTATTTTCGAGCATCCATTCCGTCGCAAATCTCCCTGATCTGATTTCTTCGAGCACCCTTTTCATTTCGGATTTTACATTTTCGTTCACAATTCTTGGTCCTCTTGTCAAATCCCCATATTGAGCTGTATTGCTAATCGAGTATCTCATGTTTGCGATACCGCCTTCATATATAAGGTCCACGATAAGCTTCATCTCATGGATACACTCAAAATATGCGCTTTCCTCCTGATAACCCGCCTCTACAAGCGTTT
>JAJYQZ010000338.1 GCA_021794335.1 bacterium | reverse complement strand
TAAATTAACCTCTACCCATTTTTTTGCCTCGGCAAAAGGGTCGTAAACGGAATGAACGGTGATATTATTTATCTTTAAAGAATTAAAACCTTCTTTTTTTGTTTTTATAACGGTTAAATTAAATTCTAAATCTAATTTTTCATTGGAAATTAATAAGTTATATAAATCAGGATTTTTTCGCTTTATCTTTTCTACATTCGCTTTAAAAAAATCCATTTCGACAATTAAAGTTAAAATTTAAAGTTTTTACTAATGTCCCAACCCGCTTCAGCGGGAAAGTTTCTTTGAAACTTCACGAGGCTGAAAGCCGAGAGCGAAGCGATAATCCAGAGAACCCATTTTATTTAACACAATATGCGCGTTTTCTAAAAAGAGGTCAATACCCTCAAAAGACGATTTTATATATTTTTTGTCGCCGATCTGCATGCCGAACCGTATCTCGCTTATAAAGTAATTAAGCGGGAGCGACAAATGCGGATAATTTATTGCCATGTTTTTTAAAAACAAAATAAAATTTTCGGAAATTTCATTTGTTTTCAACGCGTTCGCCATTATATTTTTAAAAAACATTATATCATCATTGATAGATTTGGCAATATCTAAATCCAAAATAAAATAATCTGTTAAATATTTTAATATGTCGTCATAATCCGCGCTAATTTTATTATCCGAAAGGATTTTAAACCATCCGAATTTAAAAATCTCCGACGCAAGGCTTATTTTATCCAATTTTGATTTAAATACGGGGACAGGCGAAAGCGTTATATCGTTAGATATTTTATATAAGTTAAACCTCCCTTCCCTAAAATCTCCTTCGCAATCCCTTAAAATATTACCCCTTTTTTTACTATTATAATTAAACCCACTGCCGCCGTCCCTTAACAGCATCAGCTCAACAAGGTTAAAAACATCCTTTGCTTTTATTCTTTTTTTACATTCATAATCAAATTCGCACCTTAAATGTTCAAGGCAGGGATAACAACCTATAGCCGGAGAGATTACATAAGAGCCTTCCAGATATGGACCGGTTTCATATACATTTGCATTTCCCAGAAAAATAGCCGCTATTTTAAGTCCGATAAAAGAAGCAATTTGAAGAAGCCCCGTATCGGGCGAGATTATAATATCTCCTGTTTTTAAAAGTTCTATTACCTCTATCAGCGATGTCCCGCCGACAAGATTTAAAATAGGGAAATCAAGGCTATTTTCAATCTGTTTTGCATAATCCGATTCCTCTTTTAAACCAGCTAATATAATTTCAAAATCAGGGTGATTACCATGTATTAATTTGATGAGTTCCGATAAATCATTATCGTCCCACTGCCTTTTCGGAGAACTTGCGCCTACGGCGCATATTATCCTTTTAAAGCTATGGTCTCTTTTTTTTATTTTTTTTAGCGTGTCAAAACCTTTATTATTATCTTTGCTTGAATGATTTTTATTTCTTAAATAAAAATCGGGGTTAAACAGGCAAAAAATATCCGCTATATTAATCCTGTTTTGATTTCTATGCCTTACAGAGTTAAAAAAATAGCTTACCGCCTTTAACGGATAAATTATTTTTTGCTTTTTATCCCCTTTTTGATTTGCTATAAAACCTGATTTAGACCCTGCCTGAATAATATTGAATATTAAAGAATTCGTTAAATTGTAATTAAGGTTTATGGCTGTGTCAAAAACAACGGCATCTTTGGTTAGATTTAAAAAATCTAGATATGTGCTTTTATTTAAATCGATACCGTAAAATTCTTTAAAAAAGTCGTTTAAATCTATTAAAGCGATATTCGGTTCAAAAAAAGGCTGCAATATCTTTAAATTTTTATTAACGACAATAAATAAACGGCATTTATTGTTGAATTTCGATAGTATGTTTTTAACTAAAGGCAGGCTTTGAAAAAAATCTCCGATCCTTCTTGACTGAAATAAAACAACGGTTGTGAGTTCATCGTTATTCACTATTATGACTATGCCATAACATTAGCGGTAAATTGAACGGACTCTATTTTATTCTTTTCATTATGGACATTAGCGGCAGCGTCTCCGGCCTTTTTCTTTTCCGTTTCGATAATATTGACCCAGCCGTTATATAAATTTTCAAGAATTTCTATAGCCTCGTCCATTTTATGAGCATCCTTTTTTAAATTGGCCGTGGTTAAATGCATTGATAAAAAAATATATAAATTATTCAAATTTTTAGCCGTCTCGCCGCCTTTTTCTATATCTATCCTACTCCTGAGTTCATTTATAATTGCAACGGCATTGGATATATTTATGGATTTCCCTGCATAATCGTTTGCCATTAATTTTTCTTTAGCTATTTTTACGAAATTTATCGTCCCCTCGTAAGCCATTAAAATAAGTTTTCCCTGATCCGCCGTAAGGGCGTCGACACCCTGGTAATTATCATAACCGCCATTCTGCATAATTTTACTCCCTCATAATATATTAATAAATTTATAATTAATAATTAATACAAACCACCTTAATCCTGCAATAGAAAATATTTAAATGTTTCTATTTTACGTAAATTCTGGATTCCCGCTGAAGCGGGTTGGGACACCTTTTGGGTCAAAACCTCAATCTCTGCAGTGTCATTCCCGCGAAAGCGGGAATCCAGAAAATAAATTTATAATGCAAGATTAAGGAAACTAAAAGTTCATTGCAGGCCAATATTCATACGCCAATCACGGCAGTTGGGCAATAGAACTTGTTAAAGCCTGATTGGTAGTATTCATTTGACCTATGTAAGACTCAAGCTGCGAAAATTCTTGGGTGTAAACGCCCATCTGCTGTTGAACCATACTTTGCTCCAACGAAATTTGATTATTTAAATTTGTTATGTTACTGTTTATTCCCGCTTTTTTATACTGAATTATGCCGTTTGCCTGATTTGTGTAACTGTTTAAATAGGTTATCATCCCTCCTGCCTGCGCCACGCCGTTTGCCGTAGGCGTTCCGTCAAACAAGGAGCTAAAATACTGTTGCGCCTGGGCCGGGCTGGAAGTTAATAATGAATCGAGCGTAGATGAACTAAACTGAAGCTTTCCCGACCCGGACGGGTCTGCAGTTATTCCGTAAGTCGAGGCAAGCCCGTTATTGCCGGTTAAACCCGGCGCAACGGAACCCATAAAAGACATAAGCGAACTCTTTAGCGTCATAAGTGTTGCGCTGCCTCCTAAAGGACCGCTGGATTTTGTTTGCGTATTATACTGAAGCTGTGAATTTATATCGGATATAAGCTGATTATAACTCGAGATAAAGCTGCTAACATCCGAATTTATCGCGCTGCTGTTTAAAGCGACTGTTACCGATGCCGAACCTGTTCCCGCAAGACTTAAAGTAACACCCGGTATGGCGTTAGTTACGGTGTTGGACTGGCTCGTTATATAATCGTTTCCATAGTTTATAACGGCATTTTGAGCCGCTACCATTTGAGGATTAAAGGCATCTAAGGAAAACTTATCCCCCGATGATACGGTTTGACCCGCCGTAAAGGTAAGCTCGATGCCGCTGTTGGTAGAGTTTGACGATGCGCCGCCGTCTATATAATAAGAAGTTGTCCCTGTTTCGGTTGACGGAACCGTAAAACTTCCGGACTGACCCGCAGGATTGGTCCAGTCGTATGTAATTGCATTAGTTCCGACAGTCCCGCTATTCTGGGCAGTAAAAGTATATGTTTGGGTCTGCGTCCCTGTGTAAGTACCGGTATCTGATGGCAGAGCATCCGTAGAAACTGCTTGATTAACCCAGTATGTCGGGTTTATGGTCGTCGAATTAAGATTAAGGTTTACAGAGCCGCCTGATAAATTATTGGTAACCGATATAGCGTTGTTAGTTCCTGTATTATTGCTTGTTAAAACAAGCCTGTACGGGTCGTTGGCACTCCCATCGTTAATAATGGCGGCGCTTACGCCGGCGTTGGCATTATTTATTGCCTGTGCTAAATCGGCTAAGGTATAGCCGGTGGTTGAATTCAATGTTACATCGGTTGTAGTCCCGTTAACCGTTATATTAAATGTTCCCGTTCCGGAGCCGGCCACGGTAGTAGAAGTCGAGGCAACACCTTGAGAACCTGTCTCGTTAGCCTGCGCAAGTTGATTAACGGTAAAAGAGTATGTGCCGGGTAAAGCCGTGGGTGATGCCGTGGCAGTAGCAACCCCCGTATTGCTTGAAGTAGCGGTATAATTTTGCAGCAGGCTTGGGCTTGCCAGCGCCTGAGCGGCGTTGTTAAGATTCGTTAAGTCCGTCCCTATCGTCTGCCATGCGCTTAGCTGGTTATTATAAACCCCTTCTTGAGTCTGTAATACCGTTATAGGCTGGGAAAGGTACTGCTGCAGCGCGGCAAGTATCTGGGAATAATTAATTCCCGATGCGGGACCTGTTCCCATTGTAATTAAGCCCTGATTCGGATATACCGATGTAGTTCCTGATATTGACATTATTTATTCACCTTCTATATAAACTGGATTCCCGCTTTCGCGGGAATGACTATAAGGATAATATTAATTATTAATGCTTATTATATTGAATATATTAATAGCCAAAATTAAGATTTTCAAGATTTATTGTTATAAAACATTCCTTTATTATAGTTTTTTAAATATTTAAGCACCTGCGAAGGCGGAATAGTTCCTATAACCCTGCCTGTTTTATTATC
The DNA here is from genome assembly GCA_021794335.1 of bacterium. The sequence goes on along the minus strand of JAJYQZ010000338.1, from coordinate 10,700 downwards.
GACTATATTAACTACGACGCCCCCATCTTTCCCATCCCAGCTCAGCATATAAACGGTTGGGAGCATAGGCGAGGGATCTAACTCCTTTTGCATCTGCTGCAACATTTGAGCGGTTAATTTTTTTTGATTGCCGCTATTTCCATTTTCAGCCGAACCTGCTGAATTAGAATGATTATTAACGGCGGCAAGCGTGTTATTGGGAGGCGGCGGAGCGCTACCCGTTTGCAAAGTATTACCCACTTTGCCGTTATTTTGATTTTCTAAATTTGGGAACATATAGTAATTATTTGTTTGGCTGACGGTATTCCCCGTAATACTTCCTATCCCGTTCATAATAATCACCTTAATAAATATAAACAGGAAAGTATATATAATCTTAATTAAGCAAGATGCATAAACAGACTATATATACCCCCTATTTATTTCCTACGCCGCCATATTATCTAAGCAATGTCAAAAGCCCCTGAGGGATTAAGTTTGCCTGGGCAAGCATAGCCTCGCCGGATTGAGCCAGCGTTGACTGTAATGTGAATGTTGCCATCTCTGCGGCAAAATTGACATCCATAATCTGGGAATATGCCGCCTGTGTATTTTGTCCTTCCGTCTGCAAATTGCCTAATATCTGGGTAACCCTGTTTTGATACGAACCAAGTTGACCACTCATTCCCGCAACCTGAACATTAGCCGCCTGAACTGCGCTAAGAGCGGTTAAGGCGTCGGTATTATTTAATAAATCGACAGATGTTTGTGTAGCGCCTACATTGGAAGTACCCTGAAAAGTAGTAAAATTAGCCAAATTTCCTAAAGTTGATATCTGTCCGTTAGTAGCTGCCGAATAGTAATTAATACCCTGTAAGGATATAAACTCGGTTGCTGTATAAACCTGAGTTCCAGAAGAAAGAGTAACTGTCCCCGCACTCATTCCTAATTGTGAAGCTTGAGTTCCGCTAATAGTCACACTGATCTGATTGGTAGCCGTATTTGCATTATAACCGATTTGAAAATTGAAAGCACCGGCAGCTGTTGCCGTTGTTGCACCCGCTACCGACACATAAGCCGATCCTGCACCAGCATTTAATAAATGCAGCCCGTTAAACTGGTTGGATTGGGCAATCTGCGTTATTTCCGAAGCAAGCTGGTAATATTCGCTGTTTAACGCCGCCAAATCCTGAGAGCTTTCTGTTCCGTTTGCAGCCTCGGTCGCCAGCGTCTGCATCGTTCCAAGCATTCCCTGAATGGTCGAAAGACCGCCGGAAGCGATGGAAACTAATGAATTAGCATTGTTTGCGTTTCTTGTCGCCTGATTAATACCGAGGTCTGTGGAATTTAAACCTTGTGCAATTTGATAACCCGCCGGGTCAACATAAGCGCCCGTTATTCTTAAGCCGCTCGATAACCTGTTTAACGCTGTTCCTAAGGCATTAGAAGTGTTTTGAAGATTGTTCTCCGCGATAATTGCGGACTGGTTTGAATTGATAAATAAACCGTTATACATTTCTTTATCCTCCGTGATAAATTTTTCCGGCATCCGTGCCGAAAGTTTTGTTTAATTTAACATTGAATTATGAAAATGGTAAGGCTATATGTCAAAATACTAACCCCGTTCACCTCCCTTTTTTATTAATTAGTTCACATTTTAAAGAATTGAAGGCAACTCGCCCTCTTTCTTTTTTTATAGCCTTTGATTATATATCGTCCTTTTAAAAACAAACTTTAATTTTTTTGTTAACTAATGGATTTTATTTACAAATTTGAAACAAAGATGTCTATTTCCTCGGCAACGCTTTGCGGCGATAAACCATCCGTATAAATTATCATATCGGCTTTTTTATAAAATCTTTCCCGCTCGTCAAGTTTATTTTTAATATCCTTTTCGCTAAAACCGCTTTCTCCCAATACGGGACGGTTCTTTTCCGCCCTGATTCTTTGATATATCGTTTTGCCGTCGGCTTTAAGGTATATAACATAGCCTAATTTTTTTAGCATTTCCATATTGTTTTTATAAACCGGCATGCCCCCTCCCGTGGAGATTACCCAGTACTTATCCTCTCCGTTTATAATTAAATTACCGGATTTTAAAAAAAAGGGGTCTGATTTAAAATCAGACCCCTTTTTTTCTTCTTTTAAGAAACTTAAAATATTATTTTTGTTTTTTTTGAAATCCTTTAAAATCTTATTTTCGGCGTCCCTGAAATAAGCCTCGCCTTTTTGCTTAAATATTTCATTAATCGTCATGCCCTCGCGGCTTTCCGCAATATAATCCAGGTCAATAAAGTTATACCCCATTTTTTCAGCCAAAAGCCGTCCGACTTCCGTTTTTCCGGCCCCCATAAATCCGATAAGCACAATATTGGTTTTCATTATTTCACGCCCCGCATTCAGAAAAAAAGGGGTCTGATTTTAAATCAGACCCCTTTTTTCTTTATATATTACACAATAATATCTACCGCTTTATCATTAATTCTAATAATAAGCCTATAATTCCAACAAATCCAATTTGAATACCTATAAACCATTTTATAAGCGTTAATACCGCTTTGTTTAAATCATCTTTTGTCGCAAAAGTCTTTAACATATTTTCTTGGCTTTCCTTTTTGCAGCTTTCATTCATAATCTCAAAGTATTCGGTTACGGTTTTTGCCTCCTTCTCGCCTAATTTATCTTTAAGCGCATTGAATACATCGATTATACTTGCGTTTATATTCATAATATTTCTCCATAAAGCAATATTTATACTAATGTAGTTTACTCAATATAGATATAAAAGTCAATTTTTCTATTTGCATTTTATTTATATTTTTTTACATACCCTTCATAATTTCTTTTAATTTCGTTCAGGCTGTCTCCGCCGAACTTTTTTAGGAAGAAATAGCAGATAGAAAAGGCCAAAGCGGCCTCCGCCACGACGGAAGCGGCGGGAACGGCGCAAATATCAGACCTTTCAAGAAACGCCTTTTTGGCTTCGCCCGTTTTTAAATCGACCGTATCAAGATACGGCTTCATAAGCGTCGGAATAGGCTTCATTGCGCATCTGACGCTGATAATCCCGCCGTTAGACATTCCGCCCTCTATGCCGCCGGCATTGTCGGTCTTCCTATAAAAACCTTTAACTTTGCCTTTGTTGCCGGGATTATCATTATAATAAATAGAATCCTGATACTCGGAACCCTTTATAAAAGCCGACTTTACCCCTAAACCTATCTCAACGCTTTTAATTGCCTGAATACTCATCAAAGACATAGCAATATGCCCGTCTAATTTTTCATCCCACTGGGCAAAACTGCCCAGACCTATCGGAAGATTTTTTACCTGCGCGACAATCAAACCGCCCACGGTATCCCCCTCTGTTTTCATCTTATCGATTAATGCTTTTGCCTTGCCTTCCAAATCGGGATAAGGCATTCTAAGTTCAGAATTGTTAATATTTTTAACAATTTCGTTGTCGAAAAGGTCGATAGCGTCGAAGAAAAAGGTGTCAGAATTGACACCGCCGATACTAAGCACCGCCGAAGCAAACTCGATGCCGAAATTTTTTAAAAGTATCTGGCAAATTACCCCGACCGCAACCCTCGAGGCGGTTTCTCTTGCGCTCGAACGCTCAAGAACATTTCTTATATCGTCGAGACCATATTTTAGCGAACCGGCAAAATCTGCATGCCCTGGTCTCGGAATATGGATTTTGGTTTCTTCGGGAATGGGCTTATAGGCATCCATTCTTCCTTTCCAGTTTTCGTAGTCCTTATTTTTTATAAAAAAGGATATTGGGGAACCCGTTGTATATCCGCCCCTGACGCCGGATAAAAATTCGATTTTATCGGTTTCTATTTTCTGCCTTGCGCCCCTGCCGTAGCCCGATTGCCGTAAGGCTAACTTTCCATCGATAAAATCCCCGTCTATTTTCACACCCGCCGGAAAGTTATCGATTATCGTAACAAGCCCCTTTCCGTGAGACTCGCCCGCCGTCAAAAATCTCAACATATATTATTTCACCCGCCTTTTATTAATATGCCGTTCCATTTCTTGTCCCAACCCGCTTCAGCAGGAATGACAAACCCTTATTTCCCTTTATCCCTCAATCATTGCATAAGCATTATGATTATGTATGCTTTCAAAATTTTCGGCCTCGACTTTATACCACTTAATATCTTTGTTCTCTTTTAAAATTCCTGCCACGCACCTGACCACATCCTCGACAAACCTCGGATTTTCATAAGCATGTTCCGTCAGATACCTTTCGTCCGACCTTTTTAAAAGCGAATATATCGGAGAACTTGCGCATGATTCCACATCTTCTATTATATCTTCAAACCATATCAATTTGCTAAATTCGACGGAAACCGAAACGACGCCCCTCTGGTTATGCGCCCCGTATTTCGATATTTCCTTAGAACATGGACACAGGGTATTAATAGGCACCTTAACGCCGATTTTAATAACACTTTCTTCGTCGGCAGAAAGCGGGGAAAAGGGGACAGATTTATTTTTTGCTTCGCAAAAAAAAAGATCTGTCCCCTTTTCCATAATATCTTTCGCCGCCGTATTTTTTATCGTGCCGTTATAATAACAAACATACTCCATTAAGCTTTTTTTTCTGCTGACGGGGGCGGTTTTTTCGATAAAATAAGGGAATTCCATTTCAACCGAAGCGGAATTAGCATTTAAAACATGCTTAATTTTTCTTAAAATATCCGGAAATTTGACAATGCTTATCTCCCCCCTGTACTCGTTTAAAACCTCGAGAAAGCGGCTCATATGAGTACCTTTAAAGTAATGGGGAAGGTCAACATACATATTTATACGGGCTATGGTATGCTGAAGGGATTTTTTTTTATCGAGAACGGCAATCGGATAGCTGAGGTTTTTTATGCCGACTTTATCTATGGCTATTCCTCTTTTATCTTTTGAATTTTGAACATCAATCAACATCAGTTAATTTTATCAGAAAAACAACAGATTTAGCAACCGCAATATTTGATAAAGAAAAAAAGGGGTCTGATTTGAAATCAGACCCCTTTTTTAGTCACCTTTTTATAACATCTTTTTTAAGAAATAATCAGCTCTTTATAATTCTTGGAGTAATAAATATCAATAATTCATCTTTGGAATAGCTTATGTTTTTAGATTTAAAGAGCCAGCCTAAAAGAGGGATGCTCATTAATCCGGGAATTCCGTTATTGGTCACCGTTTTGTTCATCTGGTAAACTCCGCCTATAACGACTGTTTGCCCATTTTTAATAATAACCGTAGAATTTGCGCTTTCCGTGTCAAGCGTTGCCTGCGCGCCCGAAACCGGCGGCGCAACCGTATTGTTTGTAGAATTTATAACAAGCTTAACATTTCCATCAGCCATAATATGAGGTGTTATTTGCAGGGAAATTTGTGCGGTAATGGCCTGCGGAGCGGCTGTTGCGCCGACGCCGGCAACGCCGGGCAGATACAATGTCTCACCTTTTTCTATTGTAGCAGCCTGATTATTAAGAACGACAACCTTCGGAGATGCGATAGATTTTGCCTTCGATAAACTTTCAAGCGCCTCAAGCGTCGCATTTATGCTGACGGCCGAGTTTAATATTCCCACGGAAAAAGTTCCGGGAGACGCTTGGGTCGTAAGCGTAGGACTGAGACCCGGACCAGCGGGAGAAGCCGTTGTTCTGCCTCCCGCATATTTCGAGAAGGCAGGCAGCACAGAGGTCGGGGATGCGCCCAGATAGCTTCCGTTCCAGTTAATCCCCAACTGGTTAGAATAATTTTTACTAACCTCCACCATTTTGGCAATAATCATAACCTCAGGGGTTCTTTTGTCGAGTCTTTTTATGAGGCTTACCGCCTTTACGACATTTTCTTCGATATCGGAAATAATTAAGGCATGAAGGGATTTATCGTACATAACATTTCCCTCGGGGCTGAGCATGGTCTTAACCTTAGGCATAAGACCAGTTGCGCTTACATAATTTATAGGAATAATTTTGGTTATCTTCGGCTGAGAAATAGCTTTTGCTCTTTTTTCCGCAGAAACAACCGATGCTATCGTTCCAGACGCATTTATGTAATAAATCCCATCCTTTTTAACCATTCCAAGCCCGTATGCTTCCATTATAACCGACAATATATCTTTAAGCGGAACATTGCGCATTTTCATGGTTACGGTTCCTTTGACATCGGAACCGATTAAAACATTCATATTAGAAACCTTTGCTATCATTCTAATTACATCTACAATGCTTGCGTTTTGAAAATCAAAACTAACCCTCATGTCCGAGGGGTCGACAAAAAACTTTTTAACCGTTTGATGATTATTAGGATTATTGCCGCCCGAACTTGCAAAAGAGTCAGCCTGAGAAAATATAACAAAAACCAAAAACAGCGATGTTATAAATATTAATTTAAAGCCAATTTTACTGAGTTTGCTTTGAAACTTTAATTTTTTCATCTTAATTGCCCTCTTTTATCTCATTTTCATAACAACATTGACGGCGCGCATTTGCCCTAAAGCGTTATATGTATTTTCGACTAAGTTTATCGTATTGTCGTTAATGGATGCGATCCTTGCCCTGCCAACCCCTATAATCGAACCGACCGTAACTATGTAAGACCTGTTATCGGGGGTCTGAATCATCGCAAAATATTTCCCCCTTCTTTCCATTATCCCGACTATTTTTAAAGATGACAGGCTGTATTGAAGCAGCGGTATTTCCCCGACCTTAAATGAAACGGACGGTTTTTTTGTATATAAAAATGTTTGAAACGGATTCCTTTTTAAAAAATAAGGATATACTAATGAGCTTTGATGTTTTTTAGCCTGCGGTTTTGTAAAGCCTGCAGACAAAGAAGGCAAAGCTAAAATGACGGCAAAAGGTATTAACATTAAAACGGCTCTTTTCATTTTTTAACGACGCCTCCCGCTTTTTTAACAAGTTTTTGAGGGGGGGTTCCCGTAAAAGAAAATGTAGTCCCGTTAAAACTGACGGAAACCTTTTGTCCTTTTGCGCCGTTCGATATGGAAACATCATGGACATCGACTATTCTTTTCATAGTAGCAAGCTTATAAAAAAATTTATAAACATTGTAAAAATTTCCGCTTATATTCATCGAAAAGGGGACTGCTTCATAAAAACCCTTGGCAACAACCTTGCCTGGTTTAAACATTTTTAAATTAAGACCGAGAATTTTTTCATAATCCGCAATTTTCATAAGAAGCCCCGGAATATCCTTTTTTGACGGAAGTTCTAAGACGAGGCTCGCAAACTCTTTGTTTAAAGCTTCGTATTGCTTCACCAAAACGGGATAGCTTCTAACCAAAGCTAAATCGGCATCATATTTTGCTTTAACCGTATTTAAAACCCCTTTTTTTTGGCTTAAACGTGCCTCTGACTTTGAATAAGACAGAAAATAATAGCCGCCGATAATAATTATGAATATTGCAACGCTCACAATTAAGCCTATGCCTAAGGGTCCATTAAATTTAATATTACGCGCTAATTTAGTGTCCATAGATTATTTATTATTTACGGCACTTTTAATGTCCGGTTTATAATTTGCGTTAAATGTTAAATTAAAATTTTGGAGTTTCAATTCTTGTTTTTTGACCTCGGATGTCTGCAGCAGCGTCACATTATTAAAATAATCGGTTTTGTTTAAATTATCCATAAAGAGCGAAACAACCTGTCCGTCGAGGGCAATGCCGTTCACGCTTATATTGCCGTTAACCGACTTTAAGGAGTCGATCCATGCAAACCGGGGAAGCGCCGTTGTTATATAATATATATAACCTATCGGCCCGCTTTGTTCTTTTTTTAATGTTTTTATAATATTAATCTTTTGAAGAATATCGGCTTGTTTCTTTTTAATGGCGTTAACCTTTTGAACTTTGGGAAGCAGAGCGGAAGTCTTGCCGTTATATACCTTAATATTATTATTGACCGCGTTAATCTTTGCCGTAATGGCTAAATTCATTGCCTCCGCAGCAACGACACCCGCTATAATCGGTATTATCACAAAGCCGCTTATGCTCTTTATGCTTTTCTTTTCGATTTTAATTCTTGCCTTTTTTCGGCTTTTATTTAAATTAATTTTAATCATGCCCTCTCCGCCCCCGGAAGCTTTCGGCTTCCTCCAGTAAGTTACTTCGTAACTTTATTATTCAAGCCCTCGTAATGCCAGCCCGACGGCAACGCCGAACAGATGGCTTCGGTTATCGGCTGATTCGTCTCTAAAAAGAATACTCCTGAACGGATTTATAACCTCTACCGGAATATTCAGTTTGCCCTCTATATCGCCCTGAAGACCGGGTAATTTACTTGAGCCGCCCGTTAAATAAATCTTTTTAGGATATTGTTTGTCGTTATTCGCCGCAAAATAATCTACCGTCCTTTGAATTTCCGAGGTCACTCTGGATATTATCATATTGAGATAAACGGCGTAATTCGATTGAAAATTAATATCCCGATTGCCGATATCGCCGGTTTTTATATTTTCTGCTTCGTTAAAATCTATCTGAAATTTCTTGGCTATCTCCTCGGTAATATTGACTCCTCCGATAGGGATATCTCTTCTAAACAAATTAAAACCTTTTTTAATTACGTGAACATTTGTTTCCGATGCGCCGACCCTCACAAGAGAAACAAGCTCGTCAAATTCTTCGGGATAGTTAAAATTAAACATATTTTCAACGGCTATGCAATCCACATCCACCCTGAACGGATTTAGGCCGCATTCCTGTATGAGTTCTGTTTGATTGTTAATGATGTCTTTTTTACCTGCGACTATCATTATCATATTATTATTTGGATCCGTTTGAGATTCTCCTAAAACGACATAATCGTAAAAAACCTCGTTTATATCATAAGTAATGTATTGCTGGGCTTCGTAATATATCGACGAATCAAGCTCGCCTTCTTTCATTTTTGGCATTTCGATTGTTTTTATAATAACATGCTTGCACGGTACCGCTATAACGACATTTTTTTCTTTAATCCCAAGTCTCGAAAACGAACTTTTTAAATAAGAGGCGACGGAAGCCTTATCGTTTATTACCCCGCCGCTGACGGCACCGCCCGGTAAACTTATTACATCTGAATCCAAAACACGGTATTTATGACCTGACTTCGAAAGCCTTAATACCTTAATCGAATCCGAACCTATATCGATTCCTACGCCGTTTTTTGAACCAAAGCTAAGTTTAAATGCCATATAAGTTTATTACCCCTGTAATTTTGTTTATTGTAAGTCCCCGTTCCCCGTCCATTTGCTTACTTAATATTATATCGTCATTTTTTAATATTTTAATTAATTATCATTAATTTTTATAACTATTTTAATGTAAATTATAATTAAATATATTAAATATAAAGATAAATCAAAACTGCTTTGATTGTCAAGTCTTTTTTATTGATTTTTACTAATTTTTTATTAAAAATTTTTAATTTATTTTTTTATCGATTTTTTTATTTCAATTTTGGCTTCAAAAATCGTATAATGTTTCCTAAAAATTATGAACAAAAACAAAATTATTCTATACTCTCTTTTTGCCGCACTGATAATCCTTTTTATAATCAGACTCATATTGATAACAAAAATAGACCTGATTCCAGAGGAAACCTATTACTGGCAATGGTCAAGGCATTTATCGCTTTCTTACTATGATATGTCGCCCATGGTTGCCTATACGATAGCCTTGACGACATTTTTCGGCAGGCTTAATTCGCAGTTTTTCGTGAGGCTCGCGGCGCCTGCGATTTCTTTGATTTTATCGATATATGTATATTTGGCTTTAAAAAAGATTACGAACAATAATCTGCTTTCGCTGCTGTGGGCGGCGCTTTTAAACACAATCCCGATACTTAATGTCGGTTCGATATTAATTGTCTATGGAAACCTGCAAATGTTATTCTTCTCGCTGACGATATTGCTTTTAATATACCTTATTCTGACCAAAAAGGATTTTTATTGGTATCTCATAGGAATTTCGACGGGGCTTGCGCTGCTCAGCAAATATACGGCGGTTTTTATATACCCCATAGTGTTTTTATTTCTCGTTTTAAGCAAAAACTATCGTAAATATTTTTTTAAAAAAGAACCGTATTTAGCTCTTTTAATCGGGGCAGCCATATTTTCGCCCGTAATAATATGGAATTACCTGAATAATTTTGTATCTTTCAGGCATCTTATGACATTATCGGGTCATTTTGTAAGCTTTAGTGCATTTTTATCGAATCTGTTTTTATTTTTTATTTCCCAGATGGGTATAGTTTCCCCATTTATATTTATAATCATGCTAATATCTATTTTTATAGGTTTTTATCTTGGATTAAAAGAAAATAACGATATATATTTAGCGCTGTCTATATCATCCTTAGCCCCATTTTTATATTTTATATATCAATGCACAAAAACAACGGTTCAGCCTAATTGGCCTGTATTTTTATATTTTCCCGCTTTTTTATTATCTTTTATCCTGATACTGCGCTTAAACCTAAATTTAAAATCGCAAAAACTCAAGAAATTAACGACTTATTTTTATGCCCTTTCTTTTATAACCGGACTTATTTTTTCATTAATTATATTTTTGGAACCTTACTATCCGTTGATTAGCATTAAAATAAGCAAAAATCCTATGAGAGATGTATTGGGATGGAAAAAATTAGGGTATTATGTCGATAAGGAACTCGCGGCTCATAAAAAAGACAATTTATTAATAGCGG
>JAJYQZ010000300.1 GCA_021794335.1 bacterium | reverse complement strand
CGGGAACTATTCCCAAAATATCGTTTATTTTATTGGGTAAATCTTCGAGGAGCTTTTTAGAATTTTTAATGCCTACGACATTACCGTCGTTATCTATGCCGACTATAAGGCGCCCGCCTTCGGTATTCGCAAAGGCGCATAGGGACTTTAGGTTTTCATCCCGCCAGTTTTCTTTAAATTCGACTGTTTGCGATTCGGCTTTATTCGGATACATTCTTGTTATCCTTGATTGATTTTAATTTAATAAATCATACTATAAGCCTATAACTGCTATCAATTCCGCAATAACTTTATAATCGTTTTCCGTTGCATTTTCAAGAATGATATCATTAAACTCTTTATTTTGCGGAGAAAGTATTATTTTCTTATGCGAAAACTGTCCGTTTTCTTCTGAATATTCTTTTTCGCTTTTATATTTTTTTACAGTAAATTTCCCGCTTTCAGGGTCGGAAACACGCCTAGATTCTACAAGCACTACCTTACCGTTGCGGGAACCGCCGCGTTCAAAGCGGAATATACAGTAACTGCCGTCGGGTATAATGGGCTCCATAGACTTGCCGACGACTTTTGCGATAAACATATCATTACTAAGTTTTAACGGATAGTTATATGATGCGATATGAAGCGTATCGCTCAAATTTCCTTTTTGATTTTCAATAATTTTTTCCGAATTAACTTTGCCATTATAATCTTCGTAAGAATTATTATCGCCTATTGAATCGCCGTTTTTACTGCTTTTGTTTTCCGTATTATCAACTTTAACTCTTATCCAACCGATTTCATGTACGTATTCCTCGCCGCTAAATTTTGATGCAGCTGCTTCTAACGAATATAATGGCAAATATTCAACGTATTTTTTATCTTCCGGAACGTTATCGTCTGAAATTAAACTATTTAAATAAACAACTGCGCTATTAGATTTAATATCGCCAGTAGCTATTAGATTATTGAAATCTTCTTTGAATTCATCAATATTTTGTTTATTGAAAAGCCTCAGCCCAATTAATTTATAATTGTCGCTATTATATGTTAATAATTCACCGTCACCATATTTTTTAGAAATTTTTGTTAAAAAATCCTCTTTCCAACCTTCTTTTCCGCCTTCAAATTTATCATTCTTGTCAAGAAATTGCTCGCCTTTAGGTTCTATAAATACTTGATAATATAAATTTGATTTACCGTTTTTGCCTTTTAAAAATAGTAGAAAATCTGGCTCAAATCCACGACCTTGTTCAAAATCATAAATTTTATAGACTTCTTCATTTCTAAGCAGATAAATTTCATCATATTTTTCTTCTAAATTTCCAATATTATTTTTCAAAAAATTTATAAGTTCCCTTTCTTGATCTGTACCGTTAAATCCATCTAATATATACCATTTATGGCTTAATAACTCATTCTCTAAGTTTTGACTTTCTTTATCAATTAAAACTTTTTTTTCTTTTTCGATTCCGAATAATTCATTAAATGAAAAAGGTTTAAATTCCGTACCTTTATACGGATTAGCAATCTCTTTGAGTTTTGGAATAAAGTATTCAAAAAAAATTAATAATATTTCTAATTTTTCTTCATTATTTAAATCGCTAAAATCCTTCTTATCCTTTGAGCTGATTATATTAATTTGAAAGTCGCCTATAAACTCTTCTTTAAATATATCATCGATGCTTTTTATATTTAGTTCGTTCCTTAAATTATCAAAACGCAATAATGATAAATCTTTTGTTGATTTTATATTTATTGATTTGTAAAGAATATTTTTGTCGAAATCATTTATCTTTACAGGTATCGTTATTTTATCTCTTAGTTGGCTCTCTAAAAGAATATCGTCACCATTATCATCTTTATCTAAGGAAACCTGCTGTTCTTTCATGGCAAATGATTTTAATTCATATCTAAAAGTTTGCTCTATATCTTTTTTTAATTCTATAAGAGTTTTTTTCCTTCTTTCTGGATTGTCCATTCTTTCATTTTTCCATACTCTTATTTCTTTAAAGAAATTACTTTTTTTAAATTCATCTTTCAGCTTATACTTTTTTATAATTTTATTATCCTGAATAAAGCCTTTATTTTTAAGTTCCCGCTTTAATTCGTCAAGGTATCGGTGGTCATCTTCGCTGTGATAATAAAATTCTTCCAATACCCTTAATGGATTTTCCAAATCATTATCAAATTTTCTTTTGTTCTTATCGTATTCTTTATAGTTAAATGTAAAATAGCGTATGCCTCTGCCTATAAGCTGTATTTCCTGAATAGTTGTTTGCCCTGCCTTTCTTTGACCGTTTTGACTGCCTTCGTCTCTTCCTTCGTAAAGCCGCACAATATCAAATAGATTTAAAACATCCCAGCCTTCCGTTAATCTCTTAACGGTAAATATAGCTCTTATATGATTATTTTTATCCTCCAAGCTGTTAAGTAGTTCTTCCTGTTCTTCCGTCGTCTTTTCTTTTGTAGTCGCTTTATTATCTTTTGAATTGGTTATAATGCAATTTCTTTCAGCAAATTCGTCTTTGATAAATTTTACGATTTCTGAAATATTTATGCTTTCGTCTTTTATAAATTTAAGCATCTGTGTAATTCTGCTTTTACCCTGTTCATATACTTTGGTCGAATTTGATTTATCGTCTTTTATATTATTCTCTATGTTCTTTATAAATTCAAAATCGGATAGTTTCAGTTCTGCAATAATAGATAAAAAATGCTCATAGTCTTTTTTGGAATCTTCAATAAACTTGCTTTTAAAAAGGATAACCGGTTTGAAATTGGCGATATTATTTTTAATGGCTATTTTATGGCGATACCAGTTAAATAACAAAGCAAGCAATATCTTTTCTTTCTTTTTTAATGAAGTAGAAACAAGGTTTATTTCTTTTGTATAACCGGCTCTTAGGAAATCTGCAAGTTCAAATTTGTAAATCGTTTTATTCCGGTACTTTTCAAGCACGTCTGCATTTGTAGGTATTGTTGCGGTAAATTCTAATAAAACATTTTTATTTTCAAAATCTTGTTTATCTTTGCCTTTTTTTAAAATTTTATTTAATACGGTGTCTTCCCAACTTTTCTCGATATCCTTTTCGCTGGAGTTTTCTTTTAATTCAACAGAGAAGTTGAAATCTTGCTGACCATTTCTTATAGTAGAAGCATTAAGATGATGCGCTTCATCGCCGAACATTACTAAATCTGTTTTTTGCAAATCTTCCAATATAACCGAATTTTCTTTTGCTAAATATACCGCGTTATGAAGTTTATGGATCGAAGTAAATTTAATTTGAATATCGTCTATGTCGTCAAAAGTTTCCACCTTACGAATATTTACAATTTTATCGTCAATCACGACGTTTTGGCGAAAAAGATATTTTGTATGATTCTTATTGATAAAATTATTTTCAGTCTTATCTACGATATTATTTTGATTAACAAAGAAAATAAAATGTTTATAGTCCTTTTTATAAT
>JAJYQZ010000089.1 GCA_021794335.1 bacterium | reverse complement strand
TGCCTGCGCCGAGCCACATCGAAGCGATGAAAAGAATTGCAAGCTGGATGTGCCACGATTTAACGATATTAAAAGGAAGTATCGTAAGGGTATTTATGCCAAAAAATGAAGACCTTTCGGCATAATAATGAGCGAGAAGCATGCCGGCTATTATTTGCAAACCTAATAAGAAAGCGCCTAAGAAAAAATATTTGCCTGCTTTTTTCATTGAATGAGTGATTTTAAAATTACCCAAGTCTTCCATCGGCTTCCAGCTATCAAGCATTGCCGGAGCCTCCTGCCAGCCGGGAGAAATATAGGTGAGGAAAAACCAGATGACAAGGCCTGCTAATGCAATAAAAACAGCTATGGAAGCAAATGTCCATGTATAGAGATATGTCGGCGGAACATTGCCCGCCCCTCTGTTATATGGCCAATTATTGGTGTAAGTATGGTCAACGCCAGGCCTTAACGTTCCCGCACTCCATGCCGCCCAGGAGTAAAATTCGACTATTCTTTTTATATCATATTTTGAAGGAACTAAATCTTTACCGATTCCCAAATTGGGATTGCCGTTGGTATAAAGATTTTCAATTCTTTTTTGAATCTTGTCGAAAGCATATATCTCGCCCGGCGTGTATGTGAGAACATTTCCTGCCGAAGAAAATCTATTTTTCTTTATCTTTGATATTACAAGTGATTTTATATAATCCTTGTCACGCGGGGAAATTTGGTTATAAGGCTTTTTGTAAAGTTTTCGCGACTCGAAATCGCGATAATATTTAACCTCCCTGTGAAGATACTGGTCGGTAAAATCCGGTCCGAAATAAGCGCCGTTCCCGTAAATACTGCCATAATCCATCAGGTCGAATTCCTGAAACCTTGTTTTGCCTGTCACGATATCCTGTCCAGTAAAAAGGGTCTTACCCTCAGCGGTTATTACCTGTCCAGGTATTGGCGGAGCGCCGTAATATACCTTAAATGTGCCGTAAACCAATATGGCGACAAGAACTATAATCGTAAGCGACAGCGTAATCCTTAAAAATTTGTTTACCGCTTTTTCATCATAATAAATGCTTTTGCTCATAAACATTCCTCCTTTTATTTTTTATTTTCATTTTCTATCGTTTGCGCCTTTTTTAATTCGGCTATTATAATTTTTCTATTTTCTTTGCTCAGATGATTAAACATTAAAACAAAATACATCGTTCCGGCCGGATTTTTCAAAAAATCGTTCAGGCTTTTTCTGTAAACTTTTTCGACATTGGAATACGCACCTGAAAGGTCGGGGCCGACATGTCCCCCTTTAATATTCAAAGCCCTTATGCTATGGCATTTGACACACCCTAAATTATAAAATATAGCCCTGCCGTTTTTAGTTTTACGGTTTTTTAAATTGCTTCCGTTAGAGGTTGTCATAAAAAATAATAAGGCTAAAACCGATACGGCTAAAATGAGAATAAGGCCGAGGGAAACGAAAATACCTGTTTTAATAATATTTTTATTATTCTTTGGCATCATCATTCTTTTTGCTAAAAAATAAAATAGTATTATAAATTAATTTGAATTTAAACCCGACAATCATACAGCGGCAATTCAAGTTTCCCTGATTATAAAAAATATAAAAAATAAATGTTATGACTTTTGTCACAAATTTAATAATTTAATTTTTATAAAATTATTTTATTTATGTGATAAAAATCATATATTAACGGTTAAAATTTTAGGATAATAAAATTTGGGATAAGATTTAACCGATAAATAAAAGGAGAGTCAAAAATGGAAAAAAATACTGATTCGATAATGCTTGACGTAACGACCATAGAACCTAAATACAAACATTCGACTATATTTAAAATATTAGAAGAACTTGAAGGCGGGAAAAGCCTTATAATCGAAAACGACCACGACCCTAAGCCTTTGCATTATCAGCTTACGGCCGAAAACGGGGATGTTTTCGGGTGGGAATATTTAGAAAACGGACCGGTTAAGTGGGTCGTTAAAATAACTAAAAAAAATTAATAAGTGCATGGAGAGAAACAAAAATGAAAAGAGATGCGGATGATTTATTTTTAAGGAGCGTCGGCGAAATTGCATCCGAAAACCCTGAAAAGATAGAGGTATTCAAAAAATACGGCATCGATTTTTGCTGCGGCGGCAGTAAAACATTAAAAGAGGCATGCGAAGAATCCGGTATAGACGAAAAATTTATCGCCGACGAATTAAACGCCGTTAAGGGACGCGGTCCGGAGAAGGACAAAGATTATGTTTCAAATCAAAGAGCGAACGATTGGAATACAGATTTTTTAATCGATTACATAGTTAATATTCATCACACATTTTTAAGAATTCATCTTCCCGAAGCAACGGAATATATAGAAAAGATTGCCCATGTTCACGGAGACCGCCACCTAGAACTTATCAGAATAAGGGAACTTTTTATAAAAATGTCGCGGGCTTTAATTATTCATTTAGATAAAGAGGAAAAGGAGCTTTTCCAGCATATAAAAAACCGGGAAACCGGCGGGATTATGAGAGAAATAAACGATGCGGAATACGACCACGAATATGTCGGGAATATTCTTAAGGAGATGAATTTTTTAAGTTCCGGCTACTTAAGTCCCGAAGATGCCTGCGCTTCTTACAGGCACGCTTACAAACTGCTAAAGAATATTTCAGACGACATAATGATTCATGTACATTTGGAAAACAATATACTTTTTAAGAAAATATAATATACTCCGGCAGTTGTGAAAAGGATATATAAACCCCCAAACCCTGCCGGTATTAAAAAAATGCCCTATAAAAATTAAGGGGGCTAATTTAATTATAGGGCACCCAAAAAGGGTTAATAACTGCTTTCATCCATTTTAACCTTCAATCCAAACTTTTTATACGCATAAAACGCATATATCAAAACAAGCGGAAGTCCGGTAATAGTCGCTATGAGCATTACAAAAAGCGTAAGGTGGTTCGATGCGGAATTATAAATATTAAGGCTGTATTCAGGATTTATGGACGACGGAACGATATCGGGAAATATCCCGACGGCTAAGCTCGCAACCGCTCCAACTATTCCAAGCACAGAGTAAGCAAACGGCTTAATATCGCTTGATGATTTAGCCGATTGGGTAACGCCGATTCCACCGATTATCATAATAACAGGAACAATATCCCCTATAATACCAAAGCTGTTGTTTGCAAGCCTTTGCGCAAATACCAAAGAGAGCAATAAAAATAATATCGTAAAGATAATATATGCATAAGCGAATCTTGACGCAAAAACCCTTGCCCTCTTTTGAATCTCTCCCTCGGTTTTCATAATAAGATAAGCCGAACCGTGCATCAAAAACATCGATAGGGACAGAAGGCCTCCCGTCAGGCCAAAAACATTCAATAAGCTAAAAAGCGATTGATAATCTATGTGGTCTTTATTTAAAGGAACGCCCATTAAGATATTGGCTATTGCAACGCCCAGCAATAAAGAGATACCGAGGCCCGTAACGGTAATATCGGTATCCCAAAAATTTCTCCAACTTTTACTCTCTACCCTGCTTCTAAATTCAAAAGAAACCGCTCTAAATATTATCAGCCATACGACAAGCATAAATGCAAGATAAAACCCGCTAAAGACGGAAGCATAAACCCGGGGAAAAGCCGCAAAAACCGCTCCGCCGCCTAATATCAGCCAAACCTGATTCCCTTCCCAAACTGGACCTATCGCGTTCATTACATATCTTCTTTCATCATCATTTTTGGATATAAACCTTAAAAGCCCGCCGACGCCGTAATCAAAACCGTCCATAACCGACCAGCCCAAAATTAAAACCGCAACCAAAATGAACCACAATATGTTTAAGTTCATGACAGCACCTCCTTAGCTTTTGCGCCGGCCATGTTGCTTACCTCGCCGGCAAGTTCATCCTTCCCTTTCAGTCTTTCGTTTAGTTCCTTTTTAAACAGAAAAATAGCAAACGCGGCAAGGGTTATATATATCATTACAAACATAAACAAGGATAACCCCACTTCCAGTGCGCTGACATTGGGCGATACGGACTTTACGGTCGTAAGCAGTCCGTAAACGGTAAAGGGCTGCCGTCCTATCTCCGTCGTAAACCATCCAAGTTCTAATGCTATAAGCGGTAAAAATGTCGAAAACCAAAAAACCTTTAACATTTTTCGGCTATCGTATAGTTTATTTTTTAGCAGAAGAATAAGGGCTATAATCATTACCGCCGCAAAATAAAACCCCAAATACATCATAATATGAAACGACCAGAATACTATCCATACGGGCGGAAACATGGCCGGCGTCAACTTTAAATCATATTTATGATTGATATACTTTATCGATTCATTAAAACCCATAACTTTGGCCGCAGGATTCATGTAAGCCAGCATGCTTAACATACCGGGAATGCCGATTTGCGGTCCGTTGGATTCGGTTTGATTGTTAGGAAGGGCAAAAAGCGTTTCAGGAGCGTACCTTTGGGAATGCCATTGCGCCTCCATCATTGCCAACTTGGTGGGCTGATATTTCACTACTTCTCTAGCGCCGATGTCCCCCAGTACGATTTGAAGACACGCAATTATCACGCCCGTTATAACGGCTATTTTCAGGGCTTTTCTCATTACCATGTCTTTGCCGTTTTTAATTAAAAACCATGAGGCTACCCCCGCCATAAAAAACGCCGAATACTCCCATGCGCCCGCAATTACATGGAGAAACTCGGACGGAAAATAGGGGTTAAAAACGACATGCCAGAAGTTTGTCATCTTAGGTATTCCGTTTGAACCGATTTTATAACCCCTTGGACTTTGCATCCATGAATTTGCCACAAGAATCCAGACACCCGATAAAGTCGAACCAAAGGCTACGAATATCGTAGATATCCAGTGCGCCTTTGCTGAAAGCCTGTTCCACCCCAGCAGCATAACGCCGATAAAAATAGATTCCATAAAAAAGGCGAACAAGCCCTCTATGGCAAGAGGCGCGCCGAAAATTGCGCCGACAAAAGAAGAATATTGAGACCAGTTTGTTCCAAACTGAAACTCCATAACTATTCCTGTCGCAACGCCGACAACAAAGTTAATTGCGAATAATTTTGCAAAAAAGCGCGTAATTCTCAGGTAATCCTGATTTTTCGAATAAACATAAATTCCCTCTGCGATAACAAGCAACACGCCAAGCCCGATGGTTAAGGGCGGGTAAAGAAAATGAAAAAAGGCCGTCATTCCAAACTGAAATCTGGCCAAAATTAAAGCTAAACTATCCATAAAACACCCCCGTGAAAAATTAGATAGTAAATTAAATTAAATAAAGAACGCTTAAATGAAAGTTCTGAATAAAAAATTTATCTAAATAAAGATATAAAGCATATTTAATAATAATTATTTAAGAGTAATTATATCTTATTAGTAATAATTAATATATGATTATATATATACATATATTACAAGTCAAGAAAAATTAACCGCATCGTGCTCCTAACTCTGTTTTCACTTTTTTAATTTTCTTCTCCGTAAGGTAATTATATATAATGAAATCTATGAAGGCAAATAAATCAACGTATTAATTTCACTAAAGAAATATAAATAAATTGCAAAACGGGCAATTATGGTATAAAATTTATTTTAATAAATTTTATAATATCGACTTAATATTATATAGGAGATATTTTTAAAAACGCATATGTATGAAAATTATGCCCCTTCTATAACGTCGATCGACGGTCTTAAAAGTTTTTTAAGCTTTTTTTTTAAAGATTCCGATGTAGAAGTTTTTTTATTCGGCTCGAGGGCTTCCGGAAAATCTATCCATACTTCGGATATCGATCTTGCATTCTTATCTAACGCCGATATTTCTTATAAATTATCGGCGTTGAGAGAAATATTGGATAACAGCAATTTATTGCAAAAAGTCGATTTAATAGATTTAAAAAATGCCCCTTCTTTAAAAAATATAGTTAAAAGCGAGGGGATTAGATGGATTTGAAAAAATATAAAGACTTTGAAACATCTATAGAACGATTAGAAGAAGCATATATAAAAACCACCGAAAATAAAAACGGTGAATATTACAGTTTTTTCAGGGATTCCGCAATTCAAAGATTCGAGTTTACCGTCGAAATCTTTTGGAAACTTTTAAAAAGCGCAATTAAAGATCAAGAAGGTATTATATGCAATTCTCCAAAATCATGCATAAGGGAGTTTTTTGTATCAGGTTATATAAAGGAAGACCTTGCAAAATTGCTCTTGGAAATGATAGATGATAGAAATATGACTTCTCATACATACCATGAAGAAGTTGCCGAAATAATTTTTTCCAAGCTAAAGTCTTACATAGACGGCATGAAATACGCAAACGAATCCTTTGGTAAGCATTAGGCTTTTACCAAAGGTAATCAGGCGCCCGAAATATCCCCGAAGGGCTTTGAACCGGAATCCTGTAAACTAAACTGCCCCCATTCGTCAAGACAATTTTTTTATCTTTGGTAGATAGAGGCAAAGACAGGTTATAATTAATATGCGACTTTAATGCGCCTCTGCCCAATTTTTACCGACCCCGATATTAATAACCAGCGGAACATTCGTTAGAAGATTTTTGTCCGTCATTAAAACTGTTACGATATCTTTGAGTTCGTTCACTAAAGATTCTTTTACCTCGAATATAAGTTCGTCATGAACCTGAAGTATCATTTTTGCACCGCTTTTTAATTCGGGGCTGCTTTGAAGTTTTTTGTGGATATTCACCATCGCAACCTTTATAATATCGGCGGCTGTTCCCTGAATAGGGGCATTTATTGCGGCTCTTTCGGAAAAAGAAGCCAGATTTTTTATTTTGGAATTAATATTTTCCACATAACATTTTCTTCCAAAAGCGGTCCTGACAAATCCGGCAGGTTTTGCCTCTTTAACAGTTATGTCCATATAATCCTTAATGGCGGGGTGATTTTTAAAGTATAAATCTATGTAAAGTTTCGCCTCTTCGGCAGAAATGCCGAGTTCTTTCGACAGCCCGAAGGGACTCATACCGTAAATTATTCCAAAATTAATTACCTTTGCTTTCCTTCTCATAGCAGGGTCAACACCTTCGGGATTAACCTTAAATATTTCGGACGCCGTTTTTGCGTGAATATCTTCGTTGTTTTGGAAGCTTTCAATCAACGCTTTATCTCCCGAAATAGACGCCATGACCCTTAAGTCGATTTGAGAGTAATCCGCCGACAATAAAAGACAACCGTTTTTTGCAATAAAAGACTGCCTTATTTTAGTTCCTTCAACACCTGTAACGGGGATGTTTTGAAGGTTCGGGCTCTGGCTTGCAAGCCTGCCCGTAGAGGTCGTAATCTGAGAAAAAGAGGTATGAATCCTGCCATCTTTGTCGATTTCCTTTAATAGAACATCCGTAAAAGATGTTTTGAGCTTAACTTTGCTTCTGTAAGATATAAGGCTGTCTATAAATTCTAAATATTGTCTTATTGTCCTGTCTTCACTCTTTTGCAATAAAAATTCAAATCCGGACTTTAATGTTGAAAGAACCTCTATATCGGTGCTGTTTTTCTTTACCCTGTTAAATTTCATTTCATTGAACATAATTTCGCTAAGCTGTTTGGGCGAATTGACATTGAATTCTTTTCCCGCTATTTTATATAGGACGCTTGCAAGCCTTTTCGATTCTATGTCTAATTCGGCCGACAAAGACATAAGTTTATCTTTATCAACCATAATCCCTGCATCTTCCATATCGCTCAAAACCATAGAAAGCGGCATATCGACATTGTAAAACAGATATTTTAAATCCGCATCTTTTTCAATCCCGGCTTCAAAAATTTTATACAGGATGTAAACCGAAAAGGCTTCATCTGCGGTATCTATTTGAACATTTGAATCCTTTGGCAGCCCTAAGTCTATGCTGCTTAAACCTCTTGGCTCATTTTCGAATTCTTTTTTTATATCGGTAAAACTATGGGAATGCCTTATCGGATTTAAAAGGTAGGACGCTATTTTTATGTCGAAAAACAAATTATTTAATTCAATGCCGCTTTTCCCCAGAAATCTTTTAATGCCCGTAAGGTCATAACCGGTTTTATAAACAGAATCGTCCTTTAATAAATTTAATGCTTGCGGGCGGGCCGAAATGTCCTTTAGATTAATAATTTCGGTTCCTGTTTCTTTTGAAAATAAGTGTATTAAATCCCTGCCGTTATCGCCTTCAAAGTCAAAGTCCGGCAAATCTTTGTTTTTATCGTTAAAGTCTATATAAATCGAAAGAATTTTGTTATCTTTAATATTAGTATTGTTAATGTTAATATTGCCGCCGCAATGACCGTCTGAAGAGCCGCCCCCGCCGCTCATGCCCGCTTCCAGCTCCTTTAATAGGGAGTTAAATTCCAATTTTTTAAAAACATCGTAAAGCCCATTATTGTCTTTTTGCCTCATTGCAAAATCGCCTAATGCATAAAAATCCTTCCCTGCGCAAGTTTCCAAGCTTTTATCGGCCGGTTCTTTTAGTTCGGGTGTAAAACATGCCCCATTAATATCGATGTCTTTGTAAAATGAGGCAAGCTCCAGACTCTTATACGCTTCTTCTTTATGATTTATAAGCAAATCCTTAAGCTTTTGCTGTTTAACCCCGTTTATATTTTCGTAAATGCCGTCCAGGTTCTTATAGGTCTTTATTAAGCTAAGCGCCGTCTTTTCGCCGATACCTTTAATCCCAGGAATATTATCGGAGGCGTCCCCCATTAATGCAAGAACATAAAGGTATTCTTCCGGCTTTATTCCATATTCTTCCTCAAAACCCCGCGCCGTAATAATTTTATTTTTAAGGGCGTCGTATATAAAAACCTGATCCGATAACAGCTGCTTCAAATCTTTATCGCTGCTTACAATACAGGTAGGTATAGATAATTTTTTTGAAAAATTGTTTACGATATAAGCAATTAAATCATCCGCTTCGTATCCTTTAAGCCTGAATGTGCTAAACCCCAATAAATAAGAAATATCCGTTAAATAATCGACCTGCGATAGCAAATCTTCCGGCATTCCCTTTCTATTGGCTTTATATTCTTCATAAGACTGTTTTCTTAAGCTCTCATGGGAATCGAAAAGACATGCCCCATACCTTATATTTGCCTCTTTAATTAGCTTCATAAGCATCCGCGTGTATCCTAATGCGGCGCCGGTGGGAATACCTTTGGAATTTGTAAGGGGGGGGAGGGCATAATAAGCCCTATAAAAATAGGAGCTTGAATCTATTAAAAAAAGGGCCGCTTCGATGTTAAGAATCTCTTTGGCTTTAGGGCGGTTTTTCTCTCCCGTTTTTTTTTGAGGCAGGCTATTTTCCATTATTCGTTTAAAATTTCTTGACATCTATAACGCGGGTAAAGGCAAATCTATCCCCCAGTCTTTCACCT
Source organism: bacterium (assembly GCA_021794335.1). The sequence continues at coordinate 6,033 of JAJYQZ010000089.1, read as the reverse complement.
TCGGGGCTTTTTATGACAAAATAGACCTCGACGCCAAATATGAAAAGACCCACCGTGAAAAGTAAAAAATATCCGACAAACGGTATGAGGGAAAATAAAAGGGCTAAAGCAAGAAAGGAATTTCTTATAATCGATTCCTTAAATTCGATTCGTTTTTCATCCGAAATCGTTATAACCTTCAAACCTATAATCTTTTTCCCAAGGCTTTGCCCGTCAAAAAACCCGTCCGCAATTAAAATATACAAAATACCCGCTAAAAAGCCGAAAGGATAAAACACTTCGCTTAAAAAGCCAAATATCAGTAAGTCGATAGCCTTAGCTATAAATCTGTGAAGGGTGTTTGCTTTCTTATCCATAAGTTAATTAAATTATGCGGTTTATTGTATGTATATGTAATATGTATAAAAAATTATCGTTATTTATTAACAAGCCTTCCTTTTGTCGGCTCATAAATACAATACGGCTCTTCCTCCATATAATCTCCTTTTTCATAATAAGCCCTTGCCCTGCATCCTTCGCATACCTTTTTATATTCGCAAATACCGCACTTGCCCTTTAAAAGACCGGTATCCCTTAAGTTTAAAAAGACTTCGGAACCGTTCCAGATTTCACTGACGGATTCTTTTGTAATATTCCCCGCTTGAACGGGAAGATAACCGCATGGCTGAACGACGCCTTTTCTCGATATAAACATAACGCCGCTTCCGGCTAAACAACCCTTTGTAACGGCAGCCATGCCATGAGTTTGAGGGGAAATAGTTATGCCTTCATCCTTTGCTCTTTTATGCATAATCCTAAAAAAATGAGGGGCGCAAGTTGCTTTAAGCTCGATTCTGCCTCTTAGCTCCATAGTCTTATCGTAAAACCATGATAATATGTCTTCGTATTTTTGTTTATCGAGCATTTGGGAATCCGCTATCTGAATGCCGCAGCCGACCGGCACAAGCATAAATATATGAAGGGCCTTTATGTTATTGTTTAAGGCTAAATCCAGTATGTCTTTGACCTCGTCCTCATTGTGCCTTGCAATAGTGGTGTTTATTTGTACTTCGATGCCTTCTTTTTGCAGATTTTTAATGCCGTTAAACGCGCTTTCGAAGGAACCCGGTATCATTCTGAAAGAATCGTGGGTTTGGGGGTTTGCCCCGTCCAAACTTATAGAAACCCTTTTGATGCCGCTTTCTTTAATCTGTTCCGCAACCTTTTCGTTCACTAATGTGCCGTTAGTAGCAAGCGCGACGCGAAGGCCTTTACCCGCGGCATAGCGGGCAATATCAAAAATATCGTCTCTGTATAGCGGTTCTCCGCCTGTTAAAATAAGGATGGGGCTGCTAAACCCGCACAACTCGTCTATAACGGCAAAACACCTTTCCGTTGAAAGCTCGTCTTCCTGCCTTTCCGTCTGAGCCTCGGCACGGCAATGAATACATTTCAAATTGCATCTTGCGGTAAGCTCCCAAAAGACTAATCTCAACTCGTTTTTTTTCGGCATTTGCATACCGCCGCCGTGCATTCCGTGCATTTGACCCGGATGACCGGCGGGCATCGAAATATTTTTATTTTCCATTATAAATCTCCTCATCCGTCAAATAACAAGCCGGATCCGGCGCCCATAGATCTCCTTCTTTCGCCTCCGACCTGACCCTGAAGTTGCCGTTGCAAATATCAAGCCATTTACAGCTTTCGCATCTTCCTTTTACATAAGCCTTTTTATTTTTAAGCTGTTTCATAAGCTGGTTTGAGGTATCCGTCCATATCTCGCTAAACTTTCTTTCTTTAATATTGCCGAATGAATAGTGCCTCCAGAACTGGTCGGCATAAACCTCGCCATCCCAGCTGACGCAGCCGATTCCAACCCCGGAACTGTTGCCCCCGTTCATTTTGAGGAGGCTCATAACATTTTCCGCTTCTTCCCGTTTGCCCTCTTTTAAAAGCTTTAAATAAATATACGGGCCGTCGGCATGATTATCGACGGTAAGAACTTCCTTTTGATTATCCCTTGAATATATCTCTTTTGTAAGTTCCAATATTGTATCGACCGTCTGCCTCGTTTCTTCTAGAGATAAATCCTCGTCTATCAGCTTTGTTCCCCTGCCCGCATAAACAAGATGATAAAAACAAACCCTCGGGATATTTTCTTCTTCTAAAAGTTTGAAAATACCGGGGATTTCCTGAGCGTTTCTTTTATTTACGGTAAAGCGCAACCCGACCTTAATTCCTGCCTCTTTGGCATAATTAATACCTTCCAGAGCCTCCCCAAAGGCACCCTTTTTGCCCCTGAATCTGTCATGAACCGCCTCAAGTCCGTCTAAGCTGATGCCGACATAAGACAGTCCCACTTTCTTTAATTCGGAAGCTAACTCCTTAGTAATAAGGGTTCCGTTGGTAGATATAACCGCCCTCATTCCTTTCGACTTTGCATAAAAGCACAAATCAAGGAAATACGGGTGCATTAACGGTTCGCCGCCCGAAAAAAGCATAACCGGGGAGCCGAATGCAGAGATATCGTCTATAAACGCCTTGCCCTCTTCAAGCGTAAGCTCGTTGTTATACTGAATATTTTTAGATTGGGAATAACAGTGAATGCAATTTAAATTGCAGGTCCTTGTCATATTCCATACTATTACAGGCTTTTTATCCTCGGAAAATTGTAAAAGGTGGGAGGGCAGCTTGCTCGACATGCGCCCGTAACGAAGGGCGTCGGAAGCGTGAACCCCGCCGCAATAAAGTTTCGAAATGCCTATCATTTTATATTAACTCCTTGATTTTATTTTTAATAATATCCTTAATCCGGCATTAAATCTTGTTTTTTCGATAAAAGCCGACAATTCCGTCAACTAACGAATCTATATTGACATCTTTAGATATTATATCAGATTTAATGCCAAACCCCAACGCATATTTAGCCGTCTTTTCCCCAATGCTCGCAAATTTGACCCCCGAACCCGTAATCCTCTTCAAAAGCCCTTGTTGAATGCCTTCGGCTAAGTTGACAAAATTTTCGACGGTTGAATAACTTGTAAAGCTCACAACGAAAGAACTTGATGTGAGGTCATTCGGAAGGCCTATATTTTTATGAACCCTTTTTGCGCCGTTACCTTTTGTTGTTATAAGGGAGCTAAAAATTTCATATATCTCTTCTTTCGATTTTTCGGGTATAATGGTTTCATAAACGGGCAAATTTTCTAAAATTGCGCCTTTCGATATAAGAAATTCCGGAAGTTCGGCGTTTATTTTCAAAGCTTGAGGAAAAAGAATTTTTTTGCCTTTAAGTTCAGTATCTTTAATAATATTTATTATGCCCGTCTGGGAAAATTCGGCTGGGATAATATCCGGAACTATGCCGTATTTTTTTAACTCCAACGACGTGACTTTGCCTACGGAAATTATTTTTTTGCCGAAAAGCGGCCTTGCGTCCAACCCTTTCAAAAAAAACTCGTCAAAAAACCCCGAAACACCGTTAACGCTTGTAAAAATGATATAATCGTAATCTTTAATATTTTTTATTGCCTCATAAATCTTAGCCTTATCTATATTGCTTCCGCCTTTAACTGCCTTTATAAGCGGCAGGTTTATTACGAAAGCCCCCAGCCTTTTAAGCCTGCGCGTTAGCGTGCCTGCCTGTCCCTCCGCTCTTGTAACCATCACTTTTAAACCGCTTAACGGTCTTTTTTCAAACCAGTTCAGTATGTCTCTAAGTTTAACGACATTCCCGACAATAAGTATAAGCGGACTTTTTAAACCGTGCCTGTCAGCTTCGTCTTTAATCGTAGCCAATGTTCCGGCCGCCGCCTTTTGATTTAAAGTAGTCCCTTCTTGAATCACGGCGCAAGGGGTATCCTTATCTTTTCCCGAAGAAATTATATTTTTAGCGATAGAATCCAGATTTTTATGCCCCATTAAAATTACTATCGTGTCCGCGCCGGCCAGCTTGTCCCAATTTATTGTGCTTTTTTCCTTATGTTCTCCTTCGTGTCCCGTCACAATTGCAACGGTAGAGGCGTAATCCCTGTGTGTCAAAGGAATACCCGCATAAGCCGGAACGGCAAAAGACGAGGAAATGCCGGGTATTATTTCAAAGGGGATTGCGTCTTTAAAAAGTCTTTCGGCCTCTTCCCCGCCCCTTCCGAATAAATAAGGGTCTCCCCCTTTAAGCCTGACGACAACCTTATTTTCTTTGGCTTTTTCTGCCAAAAGTTCATTAATAGAATATTGCGGAAGGCTGTGATTTGACGATCTTTTACCCGCATAGATTATCTCGCACCCATCTTTTGCGTAGGATAAAATCTCTTCCGAAATTAAACTGTCATATACGATAACATCCGCCTCCTGCAAAACCGTTTTGGCTTTGAGGGTCAAAAGCTCCGGGTCTCCGGGTCCGGCGCCGGTAAGATAAACCATTCCTGTTTTTGAATTGCCATAACCTTTATCGTCGTTTTTAGCCATTTACTTTTAAATCCTCTTTTTGTTATTACGAAAATTATGCAGGAATCTACACATTGTTTTTTTCCAGTATCTCAAGACCGCCTTTATCTATAAGGCTTAAGGCTAAACTTTTCCCGACATTCTCATAATCCATTTTTTTACCGGTAACCCCATCCTCTAAATATTCCCCGTAAGTATTAGAGACAAAGCCTTTTATATGTATATCGTTACCCCAGGTATAAGAATAAGCCCCGACGGGAGATGCGCATCCGCAGTTTAACCCTTTAATGCATGCCCTTTCGGCAAAAACCGAAAACTTTGTGTCTTCATCGTTCAATGGTTTAATTATTTCGCCTATATCAGCTCTGGCGCCTTTATATTCTATTACTATGGCTCCCTGTCCGCACTGGGGAATAAATGTAAGGGGGTCTAAATAAACATCTATATTGGAAGAAAGATTAAGCCTTATGAGGCCGCTTGACGATAGGATGATAGCATCGAAAAATCCGTCTCTTAATTTTCCTAATCTCGTATCGATATTGCCCCTTAAGGGTTCAAATATTATGTCATCCCTTAAGCGGGCAAACAAGGCTCTTCTCCTGAGGCTCGATGTCCCGACTACAGCATTATTTTTCAATAAAGACACAAAATTGACGGAATCTAATCCTTTATCGGATTCCGGTTTATCCTTTAAAATAACGCAATCTCTCGGGTCATCCCTTTTTAACACCGCGCCCAGCGTCAACTCTTCCGGTATTACCTGCGGAACATCTTTCAAACTGTGTACGGCAATGTCGATATCTTCATTTAAAAGGGCCTCTTCTATTTCTTTTACAAACAGTCCTTTGCCGCCAAAATTGCTAAGCGACGCAGTCAAAATCTTATCCCCCGAGGTCTTAATAGTTTTTATTTCGATATCTATTTTTTTATTTTGATCATCGAAAAGCTGTTTTATTTTATCCTTGACAAGATTAGCCTGGTATAACGCAAGCAAGCTTGCGCGCGTTCCTATTTTTAGTTTCAAAACTTACCTTTTATTTTTATTAAATTATTTAACGAATTATTTTATTAACTTTATCTTTGACAAATTATTTTTATCGCCGGACCCTTTTTCACATTCCTTATTTATTATATTATCGTTGTTTCTCTTATGCAAGGTTTCCTTGTCTGTGCCTAAACCAAGATTAAAAAGGGTTTTTAAAGTCTCTAATATATTCGCTTCGCTTGAATCTACAGCGGCTTTTTTAATAAGGGTTATCGGCTCATGAAGGATTTTATTCGTGAGTGAATTGATAATTAAGTCCTTTTCTTTTTTTTCGCCGATATATTTCGATAACTCTATCTCTAATATATCTTTTACCTTATTTCTAAGTAAAACTATGACCGGCACGGCATTTAACGAATTCTTCCACTCCATAAACTCCTTTGCATTTATTTCTACAAGTTCGCTCGCGGTCCCAGCCTCTTTTTTTCTTATTTCCAAGTTGCCCTCAATCATTTTTCCGATATCGTCAATGTCGTACAGATATACATTGGAAATCTTGTTAATTTCAGGGTCGATATTCCTTGGAACGGAAATATCGATTAAAAATAGCGGCCTTTGTTTGC